>NZ_CAUQJA010000009.1:0-80186 GCF_963518475.1 uncultured Streptococcus sp.
ATAGAATTGATATTCTTTCCGACTTGTTCCAACTCTTCTGTTAAAGGAACTAAACCTTCAAAGGAGACTTTTTGGATGTTCAAATCTGTTCGTATTAATTTTTGTCTAGCAAACTCAGAAAAATTACGAATATTTTCCTTCCTCATACAATCATTTAATTTTTTATTTTCTTTTTCTGTCAAAAATACCTGTTTCAACACCGATTTTATTCTCATACTCTTATCACCTTGTTTTCTTATTTAGTCGTTTCACAAGTTCTTTCACTTGTTTGCTTGTCTTCTTTTCATATCCTATCATCAGCTCAACACAATAGTGAAATATCCTTTCATTATCAAAATCTTCACTTTGTTCTGCTATTCTTTCTAACTGACGTAAGTTATTGATAATTCTTCTAACTTGAAATATAAAGTCATGATAGGATTCAAAATCAAATTGAAGATAAATAGGCGAGCTCTTAAATAACATTTTTCTGGCATAAGAGGAAAAACTTAGATGGTTTGTCATTTCAATCAAGTTATTCACTATTTCATTTTGCTCCTCAGTGATGTAACATTTCTTTAGAACAGTCCTATATCTACTCATTTATCATATACTTCTTTCGGGCATTTTCATGGGCAATAGCTTTGCACTCCAGCATACGTTCCTGCTTTAAATTCTCCATAGACTTAAATAAATACGCCAAAGGAGACGTCGCATCCTCAGGAATCCGTTCAATCATGCTAATGACTTCATCACTTGTTACATACCCACTAGCCAAATACTCGCCTATCTTCATCTTCTGAGCATGTGTTAAAGTGTAATTGTTAGGATACAAAAATCTATCATTGTACTTATAAGAAATGGATTCTAACAAAGAATAATATTTGGGTGGAATATAAGTTTCAGGCTTTCTAGAACTATTATCCAGTATATTCTCAATCTCTTTCTTATTCTTACTCTTGTTCTTAATCTCTTGCGTTACATTATCATTTTCATCCGTTACTGTAACGTTACAGTCTAAAACGAGTTGTGGCTCGCCTGTAATTAGTGCTTTTTGTTTTTGTCTATGACGAGCAACACGTTCCCTAGTTTGTTTTCTAATCTTTTCTAGTCCATCTATATTCTGATGTTTCTCCCATTTTGGAATGGTAATAGCGCCATCTATGATTTCTATCATGCCAAATTCTTCAAACATGCTGAGAGCTAATTTTACAGATGTAGCCTTTCGCCTAAACACTGTTGAAAGCATCTCTTCTGTGTAATAAACCTTGTTCCCTAGACTTAATATGCCACTATTATTTTGCTTTCCTGCAAGCACCAGAATTTTAAACCATATTACAATAAGAGTATCTCCTTCTGGCATTGATTCTATTAGCTGAATTTTTTCATCATCAAATATATCTGTTGTTATCTTGATCCACTGAACACCATTCATACGAGTACCTATCTTTCATATTGCTTCAACCATCGTGTTACTGCTCTTTTATCGTATAAAGTCACTCCATCAATCACCATGGTTGGCATTCCTTCTTTCGTCCATTTTTGGATTGTTGTCGTAGATACATCTAACCACCTAGACAAACCTGACATACGAACCATAGGTTTATAAAGTTCTTTATCTTCAAATACTCTTGCTACAGCATTTGAAATCATCTCATCATAGTGAGCACGTAATTGCTTCTCTAATTCTTTAGGAAGCTGGACAACTAAAGTAGTTTCCGACATAAATTCACACCTCATTTCTAAATTAAATAAGCTCCGAAACCATTTAATTTGTTATTCATTTTGAATTATATATCCTTTTTGAATTTTTGTCAAGTTTTTTTATTCAAAAAGAATAAAATGTGTTATAATGATAAAAAGGAGGTTCTTATGACGAATCATATTACTAAACTGATAGAAAATAGCGGAAAAAAATTGACAGAAATTAGCGAAGCTACAAATATAGCCTATCCTACACTTTCTGGATACAATCAAGGAATCCGCAAACCTAAAAAAGATAATGCTGAAAAATTGGCAAAATACTTTAATGTTTCCGTCGCTTACATTATGGGACTTGATAGCAACCCACACGCTCCATCAAATCTTAAAATTGTTACAGATAGTTTCAAAACATCTAAAATTGGTTCTGTGACACCTTTTAAAAGCGATATGGAGAAGTTAAAGAAGAGTATCGAATTTGGCGAAAGGGCATTAACACTACCACTTGATGATAGTTTTTCAGATGAATTTCGTCATATATTCTCAGAATACCTAGCTGAGAAAAACAAACGTTTTATGTCTGAGTTTATAGATTATATGAATCACCAAAATAAAGATTCTAAAGTTTGGCAGAGCTGGATTAAAACAGACGAATACGCTATCCGCCAAGAAGATAGAAAAAATAGATAGACACTCATTTCTCAATTACATAAGCTCCGAAAACTTAGATACGGAGAAAAAATGTCTATACACAAATACAAAACAAAAAAAGGAATCCTATACTATGTCAGCTTTTACATTGGCTTAGATGCTTATGGAAAGAAAAAAAGGCACTTAAAGAGAGGGTTCAAAACCAAAAAAGAGGCAAAATTGTACGAAGCTCGTTTAGAAGCTGGTGTCGTTGCCCCCACAGTAAGTACCGACAAACCTAACCCCAAAGTCACTTATAAAGAACTTTATCAAGAATGGTTTAATGCCTATGTTGGTACCGTTGAAGAAACAACTTCTTCCCAAACTAAGAATATCTATCGAATACATATTCTACCAATATTTGGCGATAAATTTATTGACCAAATCAGTCCTTTAGACTGTCAAAACTTTATTACACAAAAATCTCAGACTTTCAAAAATATCAAACAGATAAAATCCTATACCTCAAAAATTTTTGATTTTGCAATCAACATGAACTACATTGATCGAAATCCAATGAAGAATGTTATCATGCCTAAAATCAAAAAAACTAGATCAGATAATTTTTGGTCTCTGGAGGAATTACATCATTTCCTTGATATAGTGAAAGAAACTGAGCCATTTAAACATTTTGCTTTATTTAGACTGCTTGCATTTAGTGGACTACGAAAAGGGGAGTTATACGCTTTAAAATGGGCTGATATTAACTTTGACAGCAATCTATTGAACATAGATAAAAGTCTAGGAAGAATTGACGGTAAAGCGATTGAAAAGAGCACAAAGAATGAATCTTCAGTTCGTACAATCTATCTTGATGATGAGACAATCGATATTATTAAGCAATGGAGAAATTTCTATCTGAAAGAACAATCTCAGCTTCCTCTTACAAAGCTGAATATTAGTGATGAATATATGTTCTCTTACATATCAAGTAATGACAAAATTGAACCTTTGCATGCTGATTACATTAATAACGTACTGAATCGAATTATTAAAAAGCATAAATTAAAACCAATTAGCCCACATGGGTTTAGACATACACATGCAACACTTATGTCTGAAATTGGAATCGATCCTTCTAATACATCAAAACGTCTCGGTCATGCAAGCAGTCAGGTGACATTAGATGTCTATACTCACACCACAAAAACTGGTGAGAAAAACTCTATTGACAAATTTGCAGACTATCTCAATAAAGCAAAATAAATCATGATTTTAAAAATTTAGAAGAGGTTATCAGAAGGTTATCACAAAGCTATTTGAGCTCAAAAATCTAAAAAAAAGCACTTTGCAAAATTTTTGCAAAGTGCTTTGAAACGTTGATATAATCGTATTGATTAACGTTTTGAGAATTGTGATGCTTTACGAGCTTTCTTAAGACCTGGTTGGGGCACCACTTATTTCATCTAATTTCAAAGTGCTTTAAAATCAACGTTCTCATGGGGTTTCAAAAAATAGAATTTCAACTAATTTCAATCAATTTCATCAAAATAAGGTAAATTTTCATTAAAAATAAGCTAAAATCGAACCAGAATATCAAAAGTTTACCTTATATATAATTTATATATATCCGAACAATAACATAGAAAAGAGAGCAAAATCGCTCTCTCTTTTTATTATTACAACTTAATCTTTTATACCCACTCACCGTTAGCATTGACCATATATCCATCTGGTGTAGTAGTATTCATTGCTAAGGCTCCTGAACTATAGGCATAGTACCATTTTCCAGAAACTGTAAACCAGCCTGTTTTCATAGCTCCAGCGCTATCAAGGTAATACCATGTATCATTATCTTTTACCCAACCAGTAGCCATTTTACCATTTTCTTTAAGATAGTACCATGTGCCATTGTCTTTGACCCATCCAGTGGCCAGTGAACCTGTTTCATTCAAATAATACCATGAGCCACCAGTTTTGACCCAGCCCGTTTGCATCCAGCCTGTATTGTCAAAGTAATACCATGTGCCCTTGATTTGTTCCCAACCATTAGTAGTGTATGAACCATCTTCGTGCTGATACCACCAGCGACCAGCCGACTCAATCCAGTTACCAGCTTGAGTAGCTTTTGTAGTCTTAGTTTCCTTTTTTTGTTTGGCAACTACATCTACTTTAGCTTTATCTTGGTCAGACACCCCACCATTGTTATTCACAACAGGAACTTCAACACGTGGAGTTGTTGGAACAACAGGAGCTACAGGAGAAACAGGTGCATTAGAAATACTTGGAACAGATGGAGTTGTTGGAAGTACGTACTCTGGAAGAGCTGGACGAACTTCAGGGATACCCTTTTCTGTTACAGGATGTTTCTTCAATTCTTCTGCTTGAAGACGAGCTTGCTCTGCTTCATAACTTGCTTTTGCTACTGCATAAGCCTTATGGGCTTCTTTGGCTACTTTTTCTTTTGCTTCAAGTGCTTCTTGCGCAATTGCTTGGTTTGCTTGTGCTTCTTTAAGCGCTTCTTCTGCATCTTTCAACTCTGCCTTGCGAGTTTCAAGCTCTTTTGCAGCAACTTTCAAATCTTGAACCAACTCTTTTGAAGAAACAACTTGTGCTTTTGTTTCTTTAAGTGCTTCTTTGGCAACTGATACCGCTTGGGTAGCTTCTTCTGCTTTTGCTTGAAGAGAAGAAAGAGTTGCTTTCTCTGCTTTTGTTTCTTCTTTGGCTTGGTTAAACTCTTTCTCTGCTTGTTTTGCAGTTGCTTTCAACTCTGCCAACTTCGCTTCTTTATCTGCCTTTGTAGCAGACAAGGTAGCAACCAAGGCATTGGCATTTGACAAGGTAACAACGGCTTGATTATGAGTTGTTGTAGCAGATTGAAGAGTTTGTTTCAAGGCTACTGTATCTACCAACTTCGCTTCTTGGGCTTTCAAGTTTAAGTTTGCAGTTTGCAATGCAGTTTCTGCTTCTGTTACAGCTTGATTAGCAGTTTTAAGAGTTTCTTCTGCTTGTGCTTTCTCTGCTTTTTTAGTAGCTACCAAAGCCTCAGCTTTTTTAACACTATCTGTGTCTCTAGCTTTAGTATATGGATTTTCCACTTCTGTATGACTAAAAGTTGAGTTAGCCATGAATGTTTCTGGGATACCCGGTACTGTGTGCAAAGTATACATACCTGCTACTTGACTAGCACCAAAACCTCCGTAATAAAGAGTAGTGTCACCTTTTTCAAAACCAAGTGTACCACGAGTATGTCCATAATCATTTTCTGTAGATACAAACATAACCAAAGACTCATAGAGTTTAGTACGAATTTCTGACTTAGTTAAGTATTCTAATTCAGACTTCTTCTTAGGATTAGTTTCAATAAAGTTTACTGAATTCTCATAACTTTGAAGCCCTCGACCTTCTCCCTCTTTACGGTCAGTTTCAGACATGCCATCATTCAAACCATACTCTTTAGCAACTTTATTGATACCGATAGCATAGTGTCCATGACCATTTTTCTTAGCACGGTAGCTATCTAGCAATTCAGGAGTAACACCATCTTTTTCGTATTCACGTGCAATCTTATCTGCAAAATGGAATGAATCCTCAGTTACTTTCACATCAGACAAACCAAGTTGACGACGCATTTGATTTGTTAGGTCTGCGGCATAGAGAGTCAAATCACGTTTAAAATCTTCTGGTAGATTATTCAAATCATATTTCTTAGTATCTTTAGAATCAGATTCTACAGGTACGAAGTGATTGATTTGAGCATTTTCTAATTGTGTTTTCAAGATTTCTGCACGAGTTTCTTTAAACTTAGCAGGAACTTCATCTAAACGATCATTATACTCTCCATTTTCAACAGCTTTCAAGAGAGCTACGCGAGCTTTTACAGCTTCAATAAACTTAGGAGCTAACGTAATTGTACCTTGTTTTGTATTTTGAATAGCTTTCAAAGCAGATACCGCTTGGTTATACTCAGCAGTTAGGTCTGTTACTGCTTTGTCTGCCTTTTCTTGTTCTGCCTTAGCATCTGATACCGCTTGGGTTTTTGTAGCAATACCTGCTTTTGTTTCTTCAATTTGCGCTTGAGTAGCTTGATTTGCTTCTTCTGCATCTTTTAAGGCAGTTTCTGCATCTGTTTGCGCTTGTTTGCTTGTTTTTTCCGCTTCTACGGCTTCTTTTTGTGCTTCTTTGGCATTTTCCAAACCTTTGCCATTAACAGCGTCTGTGGCGATTTGAACCGCTTCTGTGGCACTTGTAAGTGCTTTTTCTTTTGTAGCTTGTGTAGCTTCTTTTTCTGCTACAACTGCTTCTTGTGCAGATACCGCTTGGTTTGCTTTCTCAGCTTTTGCTTCTGCATTTTTAACCGCTTCTGCTTTTGCAGGAACTTCTGCTTCTGCCTTAACTACTGCTTTCTCAGCTTCTGCAATAACTGCTGGGCTTGCCTTTTTCGCAAAATCCTCTGCTTTTTTTACAGCTTCTGTTTTCTCATTGACAAGAGAATCTGCTTCATTTGTAGCACGCTTGGCATCTTTGACCGCCTGTGTGGCTTCCGCTACTTCTTGATCTGCTTTCTTAGCTTCTGCTTCTTTTGTAGCAACCTCTTCTTTTGTTGCCACCGCAGGAGTAGTTGTTTCCACAACCTCCGCCTTTGGCGCTTCCACATTTACTGGTTTTGGAGCGACTTCTTCTGCGCCTACTGTGTGGGCTAAGGATGCGATAGAAACCGACAATGCAGATACAACTGCACTCGTACGTAATTTCTTAATCTTTCCATGACCTTTTAAATTAGAATCCAACATAGCTAAACTCCTTTTGTATAGTTTTCAGTGTATTTTTCACCTTTTGTATCATTTTACCATACTTTTATAACTTTTGTACAGTTTAATATACTTATTTTTAAAGAAAATAGATAGTAGAATGGTACATAATATGAGATACGATAGATTACAAAAACATATAGCATTTAGAATACGTGAATGTCGAAAAGAACAGAGATTAAGTCAAGAGAAATTATCAGAATTGGCTGGCTTGGGTATCAAGGCAATTCAAAACATGGAAAATATGAAATATGATTTTAAGATAAAAACTCTTGAATCGGTAATCAAAGCATTAGGTATTACCGTAGAAGAATTCTTTAACCTACAAGCATATGATAGAGAAAGAAAAGACTTCCTTAATCTACAAGCATATGACTCAGAGAGTGAAGACTCCCTAGAAATATTTTTTGACAATCTAACAAAGTTACCCAAAGAGAAACAAGGAAAAATTATATCCTCCTTTAATGAAATTGTAAAGAATATCAAATAAAGAGGATAGGCGGAACTCAATTTCAGGAGAACATAACGTAAATCTTCACACAATAAAACGCATAGTATCAAGTTCATTCAACACCTGATATTATGCGTTTTTTGATTTCAAAGACTTTTTAGCCACTCTCTTTATTTTAAAGCTTTTCTGCTATTTCCTCTAACTTAATTGCTTTGTCATATTCCGCTTTAGCCAACCTATTTAGCTCTGATACCATTCTTTTCACCAATTCGTATCTTTCTATATGATATTCCTTTTTTCCTCCCTCATTAATCCGTAAATTATTTAATGTAGCATAAAGCAGTTCAGTAAGATTCAATTCGGCCAATGATTTAAGTATCTCTTGACCAATTCCAGATAAGTATAATTGCCTATCTTTAAGAAATCTATCTGAAAGTGTATTACGACTCACAATCGACCAAATTTCTTCCAAAACATCATCATCAAATTTTTCAATAATATGTTTAGGTATATCAATACCATATTTTTTTTGATGAATATTCGGAATATCTAATTCTGAAAAATGAGGCTCTACTACATCAAACATAGGATAATCACCCAAAGATATTGAATAGGAACCATCCTCGTTTTCGATTACATCATCTATATAATCATAGCGACTAATACCCATATACTTAATAAGTCGCAAATAACGTTTATATGCTGTTTTTGAAATTAGTAGTTTTCCAGCATGTTCCCCTCTTTTTACTTGAAGATATCTCCTCAAGAATTCTTCTTTACTTAATCGCTCCTTTTTCTGTTGACTACGTAATATTAATGGATAATATTTTAAAACAAATTCTCTTTTACTTTCATCACTCAAGTTTTTAAACTCATGTAGCATCCTTAACTCCTTTGTAATTATTTGGGGTCCAAAAAATTATATCACGATGAACCTAGAAATGCAATAACAAGCATTGCAAGGGGGTCAAAAATATTGTATCATGTTTTTGTTAACACAAGAGCTCTTTTACTCGTCAGCATTCGCGATAAGCTGACCATGCTTTTTTTGACAGGAGGAATTAATATGTCAAAAGAAAAAAAATTAACACTCGGTAACCGCGAAAGTGCAAGAGCATTTTTGGATGCTTTATCAACTTCTGTTGATGTCCCTTCGACTATTAAAGTAGTTGACAAAAACGATGGAATCATGAACGAAGGTCAAGAAAATCAACGTTCGTGGGCATCTCTAACTTGCGTAAATAAGAAACTCTATGAGACATTTGCCAGTATTGGACAAGAGGACTACTGTCCAACATTCAAAGTCAAGTTGAAAAACTATCAAAACGAAAACTTGGATGGTTTGATTAATTCTGACATCGTAATTAGCAAGTATGACTTCTCATTTGTTCTTGACAAGTTGAAGCAACCAATTGGATTGGCTCTAGTCACTGAGCTTGCTGATATTTCGCTCAAATAGAAGAGAGGTAGCAACATGAAGAAACTTGTAACAAAATTCATGTATATAGAGTGGTACTATCAACTTTTCATAGCTTTGATTGGCTTTGTTTTACTCGCCCTTCTTATCAAGTTTTTAATATGGATTGTTCCCACACTCTTTGTAATCTTACTTCTCCTCGGGGTTGCAACCCAAGGAGAAATATTCTCCATACCTTTTCAACTATACAAACAAGGAAATCAGACTGTTCATGATTCCTTATTTGATAGATTCTACCACTGGTTGACCGAGGAAGGGGTAACAGAACTACCAATTTCCACACTCAATTTCACTCAAGGGGTAGAGATAGCAGGAGAAGGCTTCTATTATGTTCACATCAACAAAGAAATCTCTGATGAACTTCTCGAAATCTTTGAAACAAAAGTAAGACAATTTGTAAAAACTATGTCAAATGGTTCTACAGATAGCGTTGTGAGGCGTGCTAAGCGTGAGCCCTTCCTTGCAATCAAGGTTCGGTTAGTGTCAGCTGACATGATGCTAATGCAAAAAAATCAAATAGAAGAGGATTTTTAGCATGATAAAAAATCTTTTTGAGGTCAACAGCAGAGGTCATCCAATCTCTGCATCTGTTGACATAAACCGATATTTCGCTTGGATAATCGCAGGCCCATCTGGCTCAGGAAAATCCACTTTTTTGAGAAGATTACTAGGTCTCATTTCATTTCATGATATAGATGCCGAAGCTTACTTTCTCGATTTTAAAGCAGATGAAGAGATGTTTCCAATGACTAGCAATCATGTTGCAAGAGGCTTTGAATGTCTAGAACTATTTGAAACAGTCTGCCAACGCTTTGAAAATAGACTTAATAAACAAGAAGAGAACTCCCACAATCTTTACCTAATTTTCGATGAGTGGCAAGCTTTTCTCGCTTATCTTGAGCAAACTGACAAGAAAAAACATAAAGATGTTTTATCAAAAATGTTGATGATGAATAGCATGGGTAGAAGTCTAGGTTTGCGAATCGTTTTATCTAGTCAACGTTTCTTGATGTCTGATTTACCAGGTAGGTATAACTTCAACTGTATAATTTCATTATCTACTAGTTTTCTCATGTCTACGAATAATAGGCAACTCCTTTTTCCAGACATGGAAAAAGATGAAGTTGTGGTAAAACCGCGAGGATATGGCTATTTCCAACTTGAGGGAGAATCTGTCAAGATGTTTCGTACTATTCCAGTAAGAGACGGGGAACGGTTAAATCAACGGATGCAAGAGCTATTTTCAAGATATAGCTAGCGGTTTTCCTGCTATACTTGTTTTGACGACAGTAGCCCTTTTTGAGCTATCTCATCGGTATAGTGTCGGCACTTACCAATCAGTAGGAAAATGAGGCCTTGCAAGGGCTTTGAGGGGTGGAGATTTTTCAGCGTAGTATAGCGAAGCCTAAAGCGAAAGCGTAACGAAGTCGAAAAATACTACCCCGTCCCTTGCCAGTCCTCAAGCGTTCTTAGTGTGTGATATCATCGGGCAGGAGAGGCTCGGGTTTGGGGCAAGCCCCAAGAGAAGATTTATTGGGGTTACTACGACCCCCAATAAATCAATAATCAATAATCATAGAAAGAAGACAAAATGGCTAAAGAAAAACGTTCAAATAAATGGGCATTCCTATTCTATAAGGAAAGTGCCCCAGAAAATTATTTAGAAATTCTCGAAGAGTTACACATTCCATTTGTTCTTAGCCCTTGGCATGATAAGGACATTAACAGGGAAACTGGGGAATTTAAAAAATCGCACAAGCACGGAGTCTTATTTTTTGAATCGCTAAAAAGTTATTCCCAAGTGTCAGAGCTTCTTACTGAGAAACTCAATACACCTTCCCACGTTGAAGTTGTCATGTCAACAAAAGGTATGTACGATTATTTCATACATGCAGAAAACCCTGAAAAAACTTTATACAATATAGAGGATATTGAATCAGGTTGCGGATTCGAACTTGATAAGTTCTTGATAGAGCAAAATTCAAATTTATTTCTAGAAACTGTTATCGATGTAATCACCGATAACAATTTCACCGAGTTCGAAGACTTAGTTCACTACGCTAGAAATAAAGATATTTCACTACTGGGATTAATAATTGAACGAACCTACTTTTTTACAAAATTTTTAGATTCTAGACGTTATAATCCCCAAAACAACAAAAAAACCTCATCAGAAGATACTTTGGCGAGCAATACTGATGAGGCAAATACAGATGATTAAAAATCAACTGATACTTCAATTATAGCATAATAGGGAGAAATAACTTATGCAAGTCATTTTACCAGATGAACAAGTTCAACAAATTCAGCAACTACTAGCTGAGCTCATCAAGAAAGAAATTGACATTAAATTGAACAATAGTAACCTTGAAAGCCCATTTTTAAACAAACAGCAGGCTTGTCACTATCTAGGAATCTCAAACAATACTCTAGATAGTTGGATCAAACGAGGACTGCCTACAATAAAAATAGGTAAGACTATACGATTTAATAAAGAGGCCATTAATTCATGGCTTTACTCACAAAACTAGAAATATCTATATTTTTGTTTTATAATAGTCATGATATTTTCTGGTTCGATACACAACAAGGAGAATATCATGGCTATCAATAAGACCAAAAACGGAACTTATCGCTTAAAAGTCTATATCCCAATTGAAGCACGAATGCCACTTGGAATTGTCAATAGCGATTATTACGATAAGAGATTCAAAACAAGAAAGGAGGCAAGGCAAGCTGAGATAGACTTGCTTACCAAGTTAAATCAAATAGAAGATAATGAATTTACAGGACTAGCAAAAGGAGATATTCTTTTCTCAGACTTCTATAACAATATCTGGTGGGAATCTTATAAAGAAGGACAAACTACATCTACTTCTAAACCACCAAGTAGGTCAACAGTTGCTAATACCAAAACCTGTTTTGAAAAACATATACTACCACTTCTTGGAAACTATACGATACAGTTTCTAAATCAAAACAAGCAGGTTATCCTAAATCTAATGACGTCTAAGGCTAATGAGTATGCAAACTTCAAATCTTTACGTAGCTATGTGATTTCTATTTTTGACTGGGCAGAAGAACTTGAGTATATAGAAGCTAATAAAGTTGCAAAAATATTAAGAAGAATAAAGGCCACTAAAAAGATTCAACTTGCAGAGTCAAAGAAAGAGGAAGATTTATATCTAACTCATGAACAACTACAAGAATGGTTCTCAGCATTTCAAGAAGATTTAGATAATGATAAAATAACCCTTAAAGATTATGTCCTATTTTATCTCACTTTTTTCTTAGGCGATAGAAAATCTGAAACCTATGCTCTTCAATGGAAACATATCGATTTTTCAAAATCACAGATTCAGCTAATTCAAGCTTTAGATAGATATGGACAAGTAAAATCTACTAAAGGAAATAAGAAAACTATTTTCTCTATTTCTAATGACTTACTTCAACTTCTTACCTCTTGGAAAGAGCAACAAAAATATGAACTAGCAAAGTTTGGCATCATCAGTAACCCAGAACAATTTGTTTTTACATATATCGATACAAAAGGAAACATCAACAAGCCTTTACATTCTGACTATCTAAACAATAAAATGAAAAGCATTAGAAAGCGACATAAAGAGCTGGCACATGCTACACCTCATAAACTGCGACATACAGGAGCGACACTTGCCAAACAAGCAGGAATGAGCTTAGAAGCTATTTCTGAAGCTCTAACACACAGTGATACAGGAACAACACAGATTTATGTAAATACTTCTAATGTAGTTCCTATGACAGTAGGTGAATTTGCTTTAAAGTCTCTAAAACAATAAGGTGAAAATAAGGTAAACTTTGAGGTAAACTTTTCAAAAAAACACGAAAAAAGCACCCATAAGGTAAACTTTTGAGTGCTTTGAAACGTTGATAGTATCGTATTGATTAACGTTTTGAGAATTGTGATGCTTTACGAGCTTTCTTAAGACCTGGTTTCTTACGTTCAACTTTACGTGAGTCACGTGTAAGAAGTCCTGCGCGTTTCAATGAATCGCGGAAGTCTGGGTCTACTTGAAGAAGGGCACGAGCGATACCGTGACGGATAGCTCCTGATTGACCAGCGTATCCACCACCTACAACGTTAACGAAAACGTCGTATGAACCTACAGTTGAAGTAACTGCAAATGGTTGGTTGATGACAAGACGAAGGTCAGCGTGTGGGATGTACTCTTCAACATCTTTTTTGTTAACGGTGATTTTACCAGTTCCTGGAACAAGGCGAACGCGTGCAACAGCGTTTTTACGACGTCCAGTACCTGCATATTGTGCTTGTGACATACTTTATTGTTCCTTTCCTTAGATAAGTCCTGAAATGTCAAGAACTTCTGGTTGTTGTGCAGCGTGAGTGTGCTCAGCTCCAACAAATACTTTCAACTTCATACCTTGAGCGCGTCCAAGAGTATTGTGTGGAAGCATACCTTTAACTGATTTCTCGATCAAACGTACTGCATTTTTAGAACGAAGTTCACCTGCAGAGATTTGTTTCAATCCACCTGGGTGGTTTGAGTGAGTGTAGTAGATTTTATCAGTTGCTTTTTTACCAGTCAATTTAACTTTTTCAGCATTGATAACAATTACAAAGTCACCTGTATCAGTGTGTGGTGTAAATGTTGGTTTGTTTTTTCCGCGAAGTACGCTAGCAACTACTGCAGAAAGACGTCCAAGTGGTACATCAGTTGCGTCAACTACGTACCATTTACGTTCAACTTGGCCTGGTTTAGCCATAAATGTTGTTTTGTTCATGATTTCTCCTATATATAGTTCGATTTTTGTTTACGGTGATGGGTGTTCCTTCCCATCGAAAAGTATTTGGAAGGTTCCGGGGCCTTTCAAATGGGGTAAACAATACCGCCTACTATAATACCAAATTTCACCCCTAAAAGTCAATAGATATGAAAAATATTTTTCTGAATTCCACTCTTTTTATCTCTAAAAAACCTCGCTTTCGCGAGGCTCTTCTATTTATAAGATAAAGCACGTTTAAAGGTTTTCCAAGGACCTAAATCATCTGTTTGCAGAACGAGACTAGCATACATACGTCCGATAAAGACTGTTGCAGTTACTGCAAAAGCAATCGTAATAGCAAGCGAAATCCATGCTTCTAACCCATTTGCATAGCCATTAATAGCTCTAAACGGCATGAAGAAAGTCGAAATAAAGGGAATATATGAACCAATCTTCAAGATGAGATTGTCACCAGCTGCACCTAGAGCTGTCACTCCAAAAAAACCACCTATAATCAAAATCATCAAAGGCGACAAGGCTTTTCCTGAATCCTCAGGACGAGAAACCATAGAACCTAGGAAGGCTGCTAAAACAACGTACATAAAGAGGCTAACCAAGACAAACAATAAGGTGTTGAGCGAGAAAGCCTCTCCTATATGGTTTAAAATACCAGATTGTGCCAAGATTGGTAGGTCTTTAAAGAGAAGAATGGCAGCAAGTCCACCTACGACATAGATGCCAATATGGGTCAAAATCACAAGAAGCAGAGCCAGCATGCGAGCGTAGAAATAATGACTAGCTCGGATACTAGAGAAGACCACCTCCATAATTTTGGTTCCTTTCTCGCTAGCCACTTCCTGAGCAGTGACACTAGCATAGGTAATCAAAATCATATAAAGGAAGAAACCAAGCCCTGCGGCCGCAAAGGTTTGAATCATTTTTTTATTTTCCTTGGATTCATCAATTTTCTCCGTAAAGTTAACTGTTTGTTCCAAGCGTTTTTCCTGTTCTTGTGACAAATTGGCTGCCGAACGATTGAGTTGGTATTGCAGTTCGTTGAGCTTATTGGTTACTGCTAGCTTGATGCCTGTTTCAAGAGAAGTTTCACCATGATAGACGGCCTTGAGGACGCTGTCCTCTTGGTCAATGGTTAGGTAACCCTTGATTTTCTCATCTTTGATAGCAGCTTGGGCACTGGCTTCATCCTTATAATCAAAGTTGATACCATTGGTACCCTTGAGCCCATCTTCCACAGATGGCACAGTTGTTACTACTGCTATCTTACTATTCTTGGCCATAGAAGACCCTTGGAGGTAGCCAATTCCCCCAGATAGACCGATAAACAAGAATGGTGAAATCACCATAAAGAAGAAACTCCACGACTTGATGTGTCGAAGATAGGTTTCCTTGATTACAACCCACATATTTCTCATACTTCCACCCCTGATTCTAGTTTAAAGATTTCATCAATTGTTGGCGCTTGCTGGTCAAAGGTTGCGATGTATTGCCCCTGAGTCAAGATTGGGAAGAGTTCCCTTCCAGCGCTCTCATTCTCCAAGATCAATTTCCAACTGCCTTGTTTGGTCAAACTCACCTGCTTGACATGAGGAAGATTTTCCAATTCTTCCTTGCTTCGTTCACTTGAAACAAAGAGACGCGTTTTCCCGTATTGATTACGGACATCCTGAACTGGCCCATGCAAGACCACACGACCATCTCGAATCATGAGAATATCGTCACAAAGCTCCTCGACATTGGTCATGACATGGTCAGAAAAGATAATGGTTGCTCCGCGCTCTTTTTCCTGAAAAATGACTTGTTTGAGCAATTCTGTATTGACTGGGTCCAATCCACTGAAAGGCTCATCCAAGATAATCAAGTCTGGCTCATGAATCAAAGTAATGATAAGCTGAATCTTCTGCTGATTTCCTTTTGACAGACTCTTAATTTTATCTGTCAGCTTCCCTTTCACTTCCAACCTCTTCATCCATTGAGGGAGTTTTTCCTTGATTTCCTTAGCATCCATACCTTTTAGAGTCGCCAAGTAACGAACTTGTTCAAGGACTGTCAATTTAGGCATGAGACTGCGTTCTTCAGGCAGATAGCCAATCCGAGCGTAGGTCTCCTGACGAATATCCTGACCATCTAGACTGATTTCTCCTTGATATTCTAAAAACTTCAAAATACTGTGGAAAATCGTTGTCTTCCCAGCACCATTTTTCCCGACTAATCCCAAAATACGACCTGGTCGTGCTTGAAAGTCAATACCAAACAAAACTTGCTTAGATCCAAAACTTTTCTCTAGACTTCTTACTTCTAGCATCTTTCACCTCCGAAATGTCTTGCACTCATTATACTCCTTTTTGATAGCCTTTACAATGATTTCTGTCCATTTTTATAAGACTATTGCTGTGTAAAATATGGCCTAGAGCGTTTTTAGTGATAAATCCATTATACAGTAGCAAACTCAATTTATCTTCTCTGTTCCTCAACTGTCTATTTTTGATCCTGAATTGTTATTTGAAAAACAAAAATCCACCCCGAAGGATGGATTGATGATTTAACGCACTTCTGCATTGACTTTTTCTTCAAGAGAATCTTGGATTTTTTCCATATAGCGTGCGACTTCTTCGTCCGTTAAGCTATCTTCTGGATTTTGGAAAGTCAAGCTATAAGCCATTGACTTCATACCAAGTCCCAATTTTTCGCCTGAGAAGACGTCAAAGAGTTTGATATCTGTCAAACGTTTTACGCCTGCAGATTGGATAGCATCTACAACTTCTTGATGAGTCACTTCTGCCTTGAGGAGAAGGGCAACGTCACGGCTGACTGCTGGGAATTTCGTGATTTCCACAAATGGATTTGCTGGTTGAAGCGCTGCTTCAATGGCTGAAAGATTAAGTTCCGCTACATACGTTTCTGGAATATCGTAGGCCTTAGCAGTGACTGGATGCACTTGGCCAAGGAAACCAAGAACTTGGTCACCGAGTGAAATCATAGCTGTACGACCTGGGTGAAGGCTAGCGATTTCAGATGTTGCTGTATAAGTTACTTGGAGTCCCAAACGAGCAAAGAGGGCTTCAAGGATTCCTTTAGCATAGAAGAAATCAACTGGAACTGCTGCTGTTTGGAAATCTTTTTCAGCAACCAATCCTGTCAAGGCAAAGGCAAAGCTGTTGATCTCATTTGGAAGTTCTTCTTTTGGATTTCCTGTTTGTTCAAAGACTTTTCCAATCTCATAAAGGGCCAAGTTTTTGTTCTTACGAGCTACGTTATAAGCCACCGTATCAAGGATACCTGAGATCATATTTTGACGGAGGACAGAACGGTCCACTGTCATTGGCCACATGAGTTCAGTAAGGTTACTTGGTTGAGCCGTAAACTCAACTGCTTTTTCAGGAGTTGTTAGAGCATAGGTGATGATTTCTGTCAAACCTGCTCCTTCAGCAATCGTACGAACTTGACGGCGGAGTTTTTGTGTAGCAGTCAATTCACCAGCTGTCCCATCGTCTTTTGGAAGGCTGGTTGGCAAGCGGTCATAACCATAGATACGAGCGATTTCTTCAAAGAGGTCTGCTTCGATGGTGATATCCCAACGACGACGTGGTACGCTGACTGTAAAGCTGTCTGCATGTCCAGAAAGACCAAAGCCAAGACGACGGAAGACGTCTTCTACATCAGCATAAGAAAGATCAGTTCCGAGGACACGGTTAACATCTGCAAGAGTTGAAGAAACTTCCACATCAGAGGTATCAAGCTCACCCGCTGAAACGATACCTTTACGCACCGTCGCACCTGCAAGTTCTGCAATCATGCTAGCCGCCGCATCAAGGGCTTCGTTAACAGTTGCCACATTAATCCCTTTTTCAAAGCGAGAAGATGACTCAGAACGAAGGTTGAGACGTCCGCTAGTTTTGCGGATTGATTTTCCGTTGAAGACTGCAGCTTCAAGGACGACACGACTAGACTTTTCAGAGATTTCTGTTGCTTGACCACCCATAACACCTGCAAGAGCTACTGGCTTGTCTGCGACAGTGATGACTAGGTCATTCACATCCAAGTCACGTTCTTCACCATCTAAAGTCACCAATTTTTCATCAGCACGCGCTTCACGCACACGGATGTCAGTCCCTTCAAAGGTATCCAAGTCAAAGGCGTGCATTGGTTGACCAAAGTAGAGAAGAATGTAGTTTGTCACGTCCACTACGTTATTGATTGGACGGATTCCTTCGTTCATGAGAAGATTTTGCAACCATTGTGGACTTGGTGCGATGGTCACATTGTCCAAGATACGAGCCGCATAGTAAGGAGCCTTGTCTGTTTCAATGCCTACAGAAAGTGCATCTGTAGCGGCTTCGTTTGTTTCTGTTAGAGTAAATTCTTTAAAGTTGACTGCCTTGTCATAGATGGCTGCCACTTCATGAGCCACTCCACGCATAGAAAGAGCGTCCGCACGGTTGGGGGTGATTGAAAGTTCGATGATTTCATCATCCAAGTCTAGATATGAGAAGACTTCATCCCCAGAAACGGCATTTTCTGGCAAGATTTGGATGCCATCTGCGAATTCCTTAGGCACAACTGAGTCAGAAATTCCCAATTCGCCAAGCGAACAGATCATTCCAAGTGACTCTAAACCACGGATTTTTCCTTTTTTGATTTTGTAGTTGTCAGCGATGCGAGCTCCTGGAAGAGCCACCATAACCTTGATACCAGCACGCACATTTGGGGCACCACAGACGATTTGACGGGCTTCTTCTTCGCCAACGTTAACCTGACAAACATGGAGGTGAGTTTCTGGCACATCTTCGCAAGACAAGACCTCACCGACGACAATTTTTGAGAGACCAGCAGCAGGTGATTCAACACCTTCTACCTCGATCCCTGTAGTTGACATTTTTTCAGCCAACTCTTGTGATGGCACATCAATGTCCACCAATTCTTTTAACCATTTATAAGATACAAGCATAATTTAGTTTTCCAGAATGACAGTTGCCACTCTAGTTCTTTTCCTTTCCTATCATTTCAATAGAAGAATCATCTTCTTACCTTAATTTCTTTCTCAGTAACCAATCCGTATCTACTTTTTGACCAATCATAAAATGATGTTGGCTAAATTTTTCAAAACCATATCGATTATAAAACGCTTGAGCTTTTGTATTATGCTCCCAAACACCTAACCAAGCCCAGGAAAAACTATTTTTTGTAGCAAGTTCAAGAGCGAATTCAAACAGTTGCTTACCGAATCCAAGTCCTTGGAATTTTTGTAGCACATAGAGGCGTTGAATTTCAAAAGCATCCTCTAATTCTCTCTCAGTCTGAGCACTTCCCCAGTTGACTTTGAGAAAACCAGCTATCTCGTCTTCATGCATAATGAAATAGGTTTCGGATTCTGAATTTTCCAACTCAGTTGACAAAGTTCTCAGACTATAAGCCTCTTCAAAGTATTCCTGTAACTGCTCTTCCGTATTATCATGAGCAAATGTTTCACGAAAGGTTTGTTTGGCAATTTTAGCCAACACCTCAACATCTGCCATTTCTACTTTTCTAATCATTATTTAAACTGTTCTGAGAAGCGGACATCTCCTTGGTAGAATCCACGGATATCGTTGATTCCGTAACGAAGCATAGCTACACGTTCTTGTCCAAGACCAAAGGCAAATCCAGAGTAAACAGTCGCATCGATACCACTCATTTCAAGGACACGTGGGTGAACCATACCGGCCCCCATAATTTCGATCCAACCAGTTTTCTTACATACGTTACAACCTTCTCCACCACACTTGAAGCAAGAAACATCCACCTCAACAGATGGCTCTGTGAATGGGAAGTAAGAGGGGCGCAGACGGATCTGACGCTCTTCACCAAACATTTTTTGCACAATCAACTGAAGGGTTCCTTGAAGGTCTGCCATAGAGATGTTTTTCCCAACAACCAAGCCTTCGATTTGGTGGAACTGGTGACTGTGGGTCGCATCGTCTGTGTCACGACGGAACACACGCCCTGGCGAAATCATTTTCAAAGGACCTTTAGAGAAATCATGGGCATCCATAGCACGCGCCTGAACTGGAGACGTGTGAGTACGTAGCAAGATTTCTTCTGTGATATAGAAAGTGTCCTGCATATCACGAGCTGGGTGGTCTTTTGGAAGGTTCATACGTTCAAAGTTATAGTAGTCTTGCTCCACTTCAAAACCATCCACGACTTGGTAACCCATACCGATGAAGATATCTTCGATTTCTTCACTGGTTTGTGTCAAAACGTGACGGTGACCAGTCGCAACTGGACGACCTGGAAGTGTCACATCGATACTCTCGCTAGCCAGTTGAGCCGCAACTTTCTTTTCTTCCAAGAGCTTAGCTGTTTCTTCAAAAGCAGCTGTCAAGACATCACGAGCTTCATTGACGTGTTTCCCTATGATTGGACGCATCTCAGCAGAGACATCTTTCATCCCTTTGAGGATTTCAGTGAGCGAACCCTTTTTACCAAGGACAGAGACACGCAAATCTTGCATCTCTTTTTCATTTTCAGCAGTAATCTGCTTCAAGCTAGCCAGCGTTTCTTCGCGAAGCGCTTTTAATTGTTCTTCAATAGTTGACATAATTCCTCCATCAGTCTCTCGTAGATAAAAAGAAAACCACATGCCAAAAACTCCACTCGGAGCGTTGACACGCGGTACCATCCGTTTTCATCTGACAAGTCAGACCTTCATTTCTAAATCCATGCACAAGTGAATTCACCCAGCTTTCATATAGAGAGCTTGCAGTCACGGCTCTCCTCCCTGATATACTTCCCTTGAGTTACTAGTCTTGCAGATTTCTATTCAATTACTACTTAGTTTATCAGATTTTTAGTTAAAAAACAAGTTAGATTAGACTAATTTCAATACAAAACTCGTTCCTTTTTCTGTTGCTCCATTTTCCACAAATCCAAGCGACTTGAAACAGCTCCTAGATACATGATTGTAAGTGTAGATTTCCTTGACTCTCAATTCTTTCCATCCTTTTACTCGAGCCAATTCAATCAAAGTACTTAGGATCTTTTTTCCAAGTCCTCGATGTTGGTAAGCGGGATTTCCAATCACAATGGGGAGATTGTCCTGAGATAGTGTAACATCCCCAATTGGAAACCATTTACCCTTCTCCTTGACTTCAATCCAAAAAAGCTCACCATGCTGATCCAAATAGGAATACATGGCTTCCAAAGTTTCTTGACTATAAGGAAGCTTCACCCCATCTACGAGGTAAACTAAGTCCACATTCTGATACCAAGCAAAAGCTTCTTCACAATGATTGACCTTATAATAAGGAACCAGACGCAGTGAATTATCTATTTGTAGGGTCTGTTTCATCTGCTTTCCTTTTCAACAAAAGAGTTGCTGCTTGATTAAAACCATCACACCAGTTATACCATTTTGCTTCATACTCATCTTGAGCTAAGATATGATTTTTTAAATCCAGAACAGAGTAGATTTTTCTTTCTTCGCAGGCTTGCGCATAGAGATGATATAGTTCATCACCACCATCTCTATCCCACTCAGCAGAAATAGTATCCCGACCTGCCAATAAAGCCTGATAAGCCCTGTGATGCCCATCTGTAATCAACAAGTAATCTCCGAACGCAAGAATACTGATTGGAGCAACATTGATTATTTCTGCCGACTGATAAAGTGTCTGGATGCCTGCTAGTTTCTTTTCTGATAAGTATAGTTGAGTCGGATGGAGAGCTTTTATGTTGACTTTCATTTCCTTCTCCTCAAGAGAATTTGATATTCACTTCTGTTTGCCTTTGAATCGCCATTGGAAGCGAAGCTTGTCATAAAAGGGAAATTCGATAAACAGGACTCCCAAGCCGACACAGAGACTGGCAAGGACATCTGATGGATAATGAACTCCCAGATAGACCCTTGATACCAACACACTGACTAGGTAGAGGCCAAGGACGATTTGCACGATTCTTCTCCAGACTGGATCTTTCATCCGTTGACTGAGAATGACAATCAGAGAGCCGACCATCAAGGTTACAGCCAGAGAATGGCCACTTGGAAAGGAAAATCCCTTCTCCTCAACCAAGTGTAAAATAGCTGGCCGTGGGCGCTGGTAGATATTTTTAAAGGTCACGATTAAAAGACCTGCCAAAGCCAGATTTCCCAGCATGAAGAAACTTTCTATCTTCCATCGCTTACGATAAAAGATAAAGGCTGCGATAGCAACCCAGGTGATAATCACTGGGATATCAATCAAGCGTGTGATGGCCCTGAAAAGAATAGTCAAGTAATCTGGCAAGTCTCCGCGAACGGCAGTCTGTATCGGTTGGTCAAAACCGACCAGCGTTTCAGGGTAAAATTTGACCATGTAGCCAAGAATAACGAAAAGTAAAAGGGCAAAACTGCCCTTCATTAAAAATGTTTGTTTATCTCTCATAATGTTTTAAGGTTGGTTTCAAAAGGACATACAACAACCAGAATGAAACGGAAAAGATTACACCCTCAATCAAGTTAAAAGGTAATACCATAGTCATTAGGTAGTTGGAAAGTCCCAAAATTTTTCCAATATCAAAGTTAGCAAACTTAGCGTACAAAGGAACAGCATAAACATAGTTGAGAACCAACATAGCCACGGTTAAACCAATAGTTCCAGCTAGAGAGCCTAGTAGGAAACGAAGGGTTGTCCGTTCCTTTTTCCAAATCAAAGCAAAGACGATGACAAAAACTCCCAAAGCTACGATATTCATTGGCAAACCAATGTAAGTATTCACTCCCTGGCTGTTAAGAAGCAATTTCAAGAGTGAGCGAAGCAAGAGAACTCCTAGAGCAGCAGGCAAATCCATGACTACCAGGCCCACAAGGACTGGCAAGATACTAAATTCGATCTTGAGGAAGGACGCCGCTGGTAAAAGCGGAAAGTCAAAGTACATCAGCACAAATGAGATGGCTGATAAAATTGCAATGGTCGAAAGTCGACGTGTGTTTGTCATAACAGGTTCCTCCAATTTTCTATAAAATCAGAAGAAGTTAGAAAGGATTCCTCTATCTATTCTCACTTTTTATATCCCAAAAGTTCCCTCTCACTCTATTAAGGAAATTCAAGCAAGCGGTTACAATTCGGCTATAAATCTATCAAAACAGACAAAGCTATTCTTTCGTCTTCTCCCATCCAGACTATACTGTCGGTTGTGGAATCTCACCACATCAGCTTGCGCTCGCGGACTTCTTTAAAGAGAAGGAAATAGAGATTTTTCTTTTAGACTAGGCGACAAGCTGTAGGCATAACTTCTGGTTAGGCAAAGCTTGTCAACAAAGTATAAAAGGAAAAGATCATTTCCTAGTTAAAGTCACCGCCGGTCGGGAATCACACCCTGCCCTGAAGACTCTTTTATCATAACAAAAAACGCTTGCAAGCGCAAGCATTTTGTTCATTTTCATTTTCATTTTTTATTTCAATTTATCCACTTCATAGGTATGAACAAGCTCAAGACCTGCAAAGTTCTGCTGGCGAAGAGCCTCATAGACAATCATGCAGACGGTATTAGACACATTGAGACTGCGGACATGTTCATCATTCATAGGAATACGGAGAGCTTTCTCAGGATGTTCTCGCATAAAGTCCTCAGGCAAGCCCTTGTCTTCACGTCCAAAGAGAAAATAATGGTCCTCATCAGTCGATAAATCCACATCAGAATAGGCTTTTTCCGCAAATTTCGAAATCAGATAAAGTTTTCCCTTCATCTGAGACATAAAATCCTCTAAACTCTCGTAAAAATAAATCTCTAGCTTATCCCAATAATCCAATCCAGCTCGCTTCATCTTGCGGTCGTCAATAGGAAAGCCCATGGGCTTGATGATGTGGAGGGGAGAATTGGTCGCAGCGCAAGTACGCGCAATATTGCCTGTATTTTGTGGAATTTGAGGTTCAAATAATACAATGTGATTTGTCATGACTTGCTTCCTTTCACCATTGCAAAAAAATAGCCACACTGCCCGGAGTCAAGCTCAGCAAACAGCGTGGTTAAGGCATCGTTAACTTACCTCACAACAGGTTTGAAGTAAATCAGCGAAACTACTTTCTTAGTATAACACTTTCAGAATCATTGTCAATAGAAACGACTTGATTTTTTCAATTTTTTCAAGCTATTTCCAAGGGTTGTAAAATCGTCCGTGATTCTGCAAGATAAGTAGTAAACTAGCTACTAAAAATACAGCTGCCAAGAGCAAGGTAATATAATCTCCTTTTTTCAAGGCCTGATAACTATACCAAGTGCGTTTTCTCTCTTTCCCAAAGCGGCGAAGTTCCATGGCGGTCGCAATGGTATCAATGCGTTCTAGCGAGCTAAAAATCAAGGGAGTGATAATGCGCAGATTGCCTTTGATTCGTTGCATAAGAGAAGCTTTCTTGGATAATTCCATCCCACGCGCCTCCTGAGACATCTTGATAGTAAAGAATTCTTCCTGCAAATCTGGAATATAGCGCAAGGTCAGGCTGACAGAATAGGCAATCTTATAGGGCACACCAATTTGATTTAAACTGGAAGCAAACTGACTAGGGTGGGTTGTCATCAAAAAGATAATAGCCAGAGGAATGGTGCAAAGGTACTTAATAGCCAAATTTAGCAGATAAAAGAGCTCTTGACTGGTCAGAGTGTATGCACCGATTCCCTGCCAAATCACACTTCTCTCTCCGTAAAGTCCAACCCCATACTCGGGAGAAAAGAGATAGACCATCAAAACGTTTAAAACGGCAAATACCGTCGCAAAAACGGCTACAAAGGAAACATCTTTAAAACGGATTTCTGACAAATAGAGGAGAAAGACCGAAAAGATGGCAATCAGAACAAGCAGTCTGGTATCATAGCTAATCATAGCCGCCAATGACACGAGTATGAAAAAGAGGAGTTTCCCAGCTCCTGACAAGCGATGAATCACAGTATCTCTATGCTGGTAACCGATTAATTTTGCTTGCATCCTTCTCTCCTTTCTTTGTAAAATGCCGTTAAAGCAAGTGGATCCACATCTAGTTTCTTGGCCAAGTTGAAGATTGAAGTTTCTTTTAGGTTGGCTTTTACTAACAGCTCAGGATTGCTCAACAGACTAGCTGGATCAGTATCGGCAATCAATTCCCCATCCACCATGACAAGGGCCCGGTCTGAATAATCCAGCATCAATTGCATATCATGGGTAATCATGACAATAGTATGCCCTTTTTGATGCAACTCTTCGAGAAATTCCATAATCTCAGTATAATTCTTCTGGTCTTGACCCGCTGTCGGTTCATCTAAGAGGATAATTTCAGCTCCTAAGACCAAAATCGATGCAATAGTCACACGTTTTTTCTGACCAAATGACAGGGCAGAAATAGGCCAATTACGGAATTCATAGAGACCACAGATTTTCAAGGTTTCATAGACTCTCGTTTCAATTTCCTGCTCGTCCACACCTCGCAAACGAAGTCCCAGAGCCACCTCATCAAAAATCATATTGGTTGAAATCATTTGATTAGGATTTTGCAGCACATAGCCTACTCGTTCCGCCCGTTCTGCAACAGAATCTCCTTTGATATCCTGTCCTTCCCAAAGGTAAGAACCTTTCGTCTGAATAAAGCTACTTAAGGCCTTGGCTAGGGTTGATTTCCCTGCTCCATTTTTTCCGACAATGGCAATCTTTTCACCCTTTTTAATATCCAGATGAAGAGATTTTAAAATCGGTCTATCATCATAAGAAAAGGACACGTCCTCTAATTTAAAGAGTGACTGCAATTCTACGGTTTCTTTTACCAATTCAGTCTGCAACTGAACCTGGCCTTTTGAGATAGACAAGTTGTCCAAATTTGCTAACTGTTCTTCCTTGTCTAAATCCACACCTAATTGACGGAGAGTGGTTAGATAAAGGGGTTCCCGAATTCCATTTTGTGTCAATAAATCAGTCGCCAGTAGTTGGTCAGGGATACCATTAAAGAGGATACGACCATCGTTTATCAAGACAATCCGATCCACAGGGCGATGTAGAACATCCTCCAAACGGTGCTCGATAATAAGAGTCGTCGTTCCTTCTTCCTTATGAATCTGGTCAATCAATTCGATAATATCCTGACCTGACTTGGGATCCAGATTGGCGAGTGGCTCATCAAACAAAAGAATCGGACTCTCATCAATCAAGACACCAGCTAAACTAACTCGCTGCTTTTGTCCACCTGACAAATCCTGAGGACGCTGAGACAGTAAAGAAATAAGATCCAGCTTTTCAGCCCATTTATGAACACGGCTTTTCATGTCATCTAGAGCTGTTACATCATTTTCCAGAGCAAAAGCCAAATCCTCTGCCACAGATAAACCGATAAACTGCCCATCTGTATCCTGCAAAACCGTGCTAACCAGATGAGATTTATCATAGATACTCATATCAAAGGCCGCTTGCCCCTTGATCAAAAATTCTCCAGACATCTGACCCTTGTAAATATTGGGAATAATTCCATTCAAACACTGACCCAAGGTAGACTTACCTGACCCAGATGGCCCAACAATTAAGACTTTCTCTCCCTTATAAATGGTCAAGTCTACCCCTTGCAAGGTCGGTTCTTGTTGCGTTTCATACTGGAAAGAGAAATCCTTCCACTCAATTATAGCTTCTTTCATCTTACTCTCTTCATTCGCTTCTTAGACTTCTATTTTATCATAAATCGAACCCTTCTTGCAGACTCTTCTATTAAAAACTTAGCGCCAACAAGATTCCTAGCCTAAATTGCTTACCCGACTAGTCTATAAACATCGAAAAAGACCGGTTGCCCAGCCTTTTCCCTTATATTAATCCTTTTTCAAACTTCCTGAACGAGTCTGCGTACGTGAATAAGCTAGCAAGAGAAGAGTCCCCGCGATAGCAATAGTCACAGCGTTTGCAATACCTGCAACAATCCCTTGGGCAAATACTTTTTCTGCCGCTTCTTGATAGATCACAACGTCTCCAAGTGGAGCCAAGACACCCCAAACAAGAGCATTTGCAACAATCTGAATGAGATTAAAAAAGACAATATCCTTCAACTCAAAAACACCCTGTGTTACTCGAATGTATTTTCTAAAGAGTCCGACTGCTAGACCAAAGAGACCACTAGCAATAATCCAAGTCCACCAAAGACCGTAGCCAGCAAGAGAGTCCTTCACTGCATGACCAATTAAACCAACAAGTAATCCCACTAGAGGGCCAAAAATGATAGACAATAGGCTCTGTACCGCATACTGAAGCTGGATGCTTGTATTTGGAACAGGTGTCGGAATGCTGATCATCCCAATGACAACAAAGAGCGCAGCTCCAACACCGATAGCAACAACTTGTTTAATTGATTGATTTTTCATCTATATTCTCCTATTTTATGATTCTATTTTCTTTATTTCAATGGTCCAAGATGAACCGACACCCACATTATAGGCCTTAGCAAAGGAACCTTGGTTGATAGCCAGACCTAAACGATAGAGGGAGTTGATGTAAAGGATGGGTTGCCCAATTCTCACATCTGCAAATGATTTGCCATAGACAACCTGATTTTGATAAACCAGCATATCTGCATGATAGATGGTCACTTCAAAACGGTCACCGAATGCTGGTTCCAGCTTGTAAAACTCTTCTCGCGTGATAGAGGTCCAAAGCGAACCAAAACGCACATCCAGAATATCAATAGCTCCCTTCACCAGATGATCTTCAATGATAGTCTCTACGACTGGAAGTTCCACAATCTGATCCACACTGAGCTCTGGCCCCACTTCCTCAAAAGTAATGTGACCGCTGGCCAGTTTAGCACCAGTATAAGCATAAACATCACGACCGTGGAAGGTATAAGAATGCTCTGTATTTTGTCGTCTATTGGCCACTTCAGAAATTTCACGAATAGCTACAATGCCAACGTGTTTCTTGATAAAAGAAAGCGTCCCATTATCTGGCGTGACAATGTATTGATTTTTTGCAGTCTTGGCAACCACACTCTTACGTTTCGAGCCGACACCTGGATCGACAACCGATACAAATGTCGTTCCCTCAGGCCAGTAATCCACCGTCTGAAAGAGACGGTAACTCCCCTCAAAAATATTATAAGGCGTGATATCGTGCGTCAAATGATGAATTTTTAAGGTTGGAGACTCTTCTAAAGCCACTCCAATCATAGCCGATACCGCACCATCAACCAGACCAAAGTCTGATTGTAATACCAGTAAATTATTATTCATTTTATCTCCTTGTATATCCTTTATCATACCATATTTTCTAAAAAGTCGCTAATAGCTATTTCAATTGCTTAGGGTATAGTTTTACCTTATAGCAAATTTCCTACTAAAAACTCTGGTGATTAGCTAGTAGGTGCATTTTTTCTTGAAAAAAGGTATGATAGTTACATCATGAAAAAGTAGGTTTTAATATGAAAATTATCCTTGTCGGAGGGGGAAAAGTTGGTTTTGCCCTCTGTCGCTCCTTGGTTGCAGAAAAGCATGATGTTTTGCTGATTGAGCAAGACGAAGCTGTCCTCAATCATATTGTCAATCGCTTTGATATCATGGGTATCCTTGGTAACGGGGCCGATTTTACCATCCTTGAGCAAGCCAGTGTCCAGGATTGTGATATCTTTATCGCCCTGACTGAATACGATGAAGTGAACATGATTGCAGCCGTTTTAGCCAAAAAAATGGGAGCTAAAGAGACCATCGTTCGGGTGCGGAACCCTGAATATTCTAACTCTTATTTCAAGGAAAAGAATATTCTCGGTTTTTCTCTTATCGTTAACCCTGAGCTCTTGGCTGCCCGCGCTATTGCTAATATCATTGACTTCCCCAACGCCCTCTCTGTCGAACGTTTCTTTGGTGGACGGGTCAGCTTGATGGAATTCGCTGTTAAATCCTCCAGTGGTCTTTGCCAAATGCCCATTTCTGATTTTCGGAAAAAATTTGGCAATGTCATTGTCTGTGCGATAGAAAGGGAACATCAAATTATCATTCCAAGCGGTGACATGACTGTACAGGATAAAGATAGAATCTTTGTCACTGGTAACCGTGTTGACATGATGCTCTTCCATAATTATTTCAAGTCTCGTGCCGTGAAGAGTCTTCTTATTGTTGGAGCTGGTAGAATTGCCTATTATCTATTAGGTATCCTCAAAGACAGTCGTATCGATACCAAGGTTATTGAAATCAATCCTGAAATCGCCAGCTTCTTTAGCGAGAAATTCCCAAATCTCTACATCGTTCAAGGAGATGGTACCGCAAAAGATATCCTGCTGGAAGAAAGTGCTCAAAACTATGATGCCGTTGCGACTCTAACAGGGGTCGATGAGGAAAATCTGATTACCTCTATGTTCCTTGACAGGGTAGGTGTACAAAAAAATATCACCAAGGTCAATCGCACCAGTCTCCTTGAGATTATCAATGCGCCTGATTTTTCAAGTATCATCACACCTAAAAGCATCGCTGTAGATACGATTATGCACTTTATTCGTGGTCGTGTTAATGCCCAGTATTCAGACCTTCAAGCCATGCACCATCTAGCCAATGGCCAAATCGAAACCCTGCAATTCCATATCAAGGAAGCTAATAAAATGACTGCCAAACCTCTTTCTCAACTAAAACTGAAAAAAGGGGTTCTTATTGCGGCCATCATTCGAAAGGGCAAGACTATTTTCCCAACAGGAGAGGATATGCTGGAAGTTGGAGACAAGCTCCTAGTAACAACTTTGTTGCCAAACATCACCAAGATTTATGACTTGATTGCGAGGTAAGAAATGAATAAAAGTATGATTCGTTACCTCCTTTCAAAATTACTTTTGATTGAAGCTGTTCTTCTTTTGGTTCCTGTAGCTGTTGCTATCTATTACCGTGAATCGAGCCAAGTCTTTACAGCCCTCTTTACAACGATTGGGATTCTCGTATTACTAGGCGGTTCAGGAATTTTACAAAAGCCAAAAAATCAACGGATTTATGCCAAGGAGGGAGTCTTGATTGTTGCCCTCTGTTGGATCCTTTGGTCCTTCTTTGGTGGTCTCCCCTTTGTCTTTGCTAGACAAATTCCCAGCGTTATCGATGCCTTTTTTGAAATCAGTTCTGGCTTTACAACTACTGGAGCAACTATTCTGAACGACGTTTCGGTTCTCAGCCGTTCCCTCCTCTTCTGGCGAAGTTTTACCCACTTGATTGGAGGGATGGGAGTGCTTGTTTTTGCACTTGCTATTATGGATAATGCCAAGAATAGCCACCTAGAGGTGATGAAGGCTGAGGTTCCTGGCCCTGTCTTTGGTAAGGTTGTATCCAAGCTAAAAAACACCGCTCAGATTCTCTATCTCCTTTATCTAGCTCTCTTCTCCCTCTTTGTCATCATCTATTATCTAGCTGGTATGCCACTATTTGATAGTTTTGTGATCGCTATGGGGACAGCGGGAACTGGGGGCTTCACCGTCTATAACGATGGAATTGCTCACTATGGTAGCTCACTGATTACCTATCTGGTTAGTATCGGAGTTTTGGTTTTTGGGGTAAATTTCAATCTCTACTACTACCTCATGCTCCGCCGCGTCAAGGCCTTCTTTGGTGACGAAGAACTTCGTGCTTACTTGGTCATCGTGCTGGTTTCTACAGGCTTGATTAGCCTTAATACCCTCTATCTCTACCCGGGATTTTCCAAGAGTTTTGAAATGGCCTTCTTCCAGGTTTCCAATATCATTACGACGACTGGTTTTGGATATGGAGACATTACCAACTGGCCCCTCTTCTCCCAGTTTATCCTTCTCTTCCTCATGGGAATCGGTGGTTCTGCTGGATCAACCGCAGGTGGACTCAAGGTTATTCGAGGCCTCATCCTTTCAAAAATTGCTAAAAATCAGATTTTGTCAATCCTATCGCCCCACCGTGTTTTGACCCTCCATGTTAATAAGACGGTGATTGACAAAGATACTCAGCATAAGATTCTCAAGTACTTTGTCATCTATTCTATGATTTTGTTAGCACTTATCTTTATTGTCAGCCTAGATAGCAATGATTTTCTGGTTGTGACCAGCGCTGTCTTTAGCTGTTTCAATAACATCGGACCTATTCTAGGAACCACTTCTAGTTTCTCAATCTTTAGCCCTATCTCAAAAATTCTCCTCTCCTTTGCAATGATTGCAGGTCGTTTGGAGATTTATCCTATCTTGCTTCTCTTTATGAAGAGAACTTGGTCTAAGAGATAAAATACAACCACACCTTGTTCCATACAAAGTGTGGTGTTTTTATTTTCATACTCTTCGAAAATAAAATTCAAACCACGTCAGCTTCGCCTTGCCGTAGAAATATGTAACTGACTTCGTCAGTCTTATCTGCAACCTCAAAACAGTGTTTTGAGCAACCTGCGGCTAGCTTCCTAGTTTACTCTTTGATTTTCATTGAGTATTAAAAATTTAAAAACCCAAAAACAACCCTCAGTCGTTTGACCGAGGGTTCCTTTTCATTATTCAAGTTAATTGATTAGCTCAATGCGTCATCCATTGAAAGAACTTCGTGGAAGACACGTTGTGTCAATTCAGTTTTTTGTTCTGGAGTGAGGTATTTAGTGTTTACACAGTATCCAGAGATACGTACGATAACGTCTTCACCTGACATGATCTTTTCGTAAACATCGTTCAAGTCCATAACGTTCAAGTTAACGTGTTGTCCACCGTTTTCGAAGTAACCATCAAGGATTGTTACCAAGTTATCAACTTGTTCGTCACGAGTCTTACCAAGAGCGCGAGGTGATACTTGTGTAGTCAATGAGATACCATCAGCTGCATAACCGAAGTCAAGGCTAGCAAGTGAGTTCAAGTTTTGCAACCATCCACCTTTAGCTTTGTTAGATGGGTTAGCACCTGGTGAGAAGAATTCAAGTTTAGACAAGTTCACAGAACCATCTTCGTTGAGGTATACACCTTTGTGAACTGGTGAGTTACCAGTTTGTTTAGAGTAAGCAACGTTAGATGTGATTGTCAAAAGTGATACTGTAGCTTCTGCGTCTTTGTAAAGTTTGTGGCTACGTAGACGAGTTGTGTAAGCTTCAATCAACCATTCTGCCAATTCGTTTGAACGTGGGTCATCTTCACCCCAACGTGGGTATTCACCGATTGTTTCGTAATCGTAGATGTAGCCATTTTCGTCACGGATTGGTTTAACAGTAGCGTATTTGATTGCTGACAAAGTATCAACAGTGTTAGCAAATCCACAGATACCGAATCCCATGTTAGCGCGTTGGTGAGTTGGCAAGAAGGCCATTTGAACAGCTTCGTAGTTGTACTTGTCAGTCATGTAGTGGATGATGTTCAAAGCATCTACGTAAGTGTCAGTCAACCAGTCAAGAGATTTTTCAAAGTTTGCTTTAACTGATTCGAATTCAAGAACTTCGTCACGGATTGGTTCGATGTCAAATACTTTGTAGTCTTTGTGAACATCGTCGTAACCACCGTTCAAACCAGTAAGAAGAGCTTTCAATACGTTTACACGCGCACCGAAGTACTGGATGTTGTGGCGTTGTTCTTCATTTTCTGGGTCAAGTGGAGACACACAGCATGAGATACAGCTCATTTCACCATATCCGTCTTTAGCCATTGTTGTTACACCTTCGTATTGGATAGAAGAGTGTTTGTGGCTCATGTGCATACAGTAGCGACGGAAGTTGTATGGCAATTTGTCAGTCCAAAGAACTGTCAAGTTTGGTTCTGGAGAGTTACCGATGTTGTCAAGAGTGTTCAAGAAACGGTAGTCCATCTTAGTAACACGGTGACGACCGTCGTTACCCATACCAGCCATAGAAGTTGTGATGAAGGTTGGGTCACCTGAGTACAATTGGTCGTAAGCTTTTGTACGAGCAAATTTAACTGTACGAAGTTTCATAACGAAATCATCAACGAATTCTTGGATTTCTGATTCAGTAAATGTACCACGAGCAAGGTCACGTTCTGCAAAGATGTCCAATACGATTGGCACACGTCCTAGAGATGTAGCAGCACCGTTGATAACACGGCAGACAGACATGAAGGCGATGTTAACCCATTGGATAGCTTCTTTAACGTTCATCGCTGGTTTGCGAACGTCAACTCCGTAAAGGTCACCCAAGCGAACAACTTGTTGCAATGCTTGGTATTGAAGGTTGATTTCTTCACGAAGACGGATTGTTTCTTCATCGATTTCTTCGATTGCGTTCCAGTCGTTTACTTTTTCTTGCATCAAGTAGTCTGCACCGTAAAGAGCAAGACGTGCGTAAACACCGATAATACGTCCGCGTGAGTATGCATCTGGAAGACCAGTTACAGTGTGTGCGTGACGAGCGCGACGAATGTTTGAAGTGTAAGCGCGGAAGATACCGTCGTTAACTGTTGTTACGTATTTAGTGAAGATTTCGTGAACAGCTGGGTCTGGTTCGTATCCATTTTCTTTCAAAGTAGTTTCAGCCATACGGATACCACCTTTTGGCATGAAGTTCAATTTGAAGAGTTCGTCGTTTTGGATACCAAAGATAACTTCGTTTTCTTTATCGATAAATCCAGCAGGGATATCAGCGATAGATGTTGGACGAGTGTCCATTGGGAAACGAGTTTCTTCGTAGTGTGCTTTAGTTTCTTCTACAATTTTTTTGATGTGAAGTGAACGTTCTGTTGGTCCTGCGAGGAAGCTTTCGTCTCCATCGTAAGGTGTGTAGTTAGCTTGTACGAAGCGTGATACACTTGCTTTTTCTTTCCAATCTACGCCTTTGAAGCCTTCCCAAGCTTTGTCAAAAATATCTTGTGCTTCAACAACTGTCTTAACAACCATGTTAATGTCCTCTTTTTTCTTTCTAGTAACAGTCATCTGTTACATTCATGAGACAAGTATACCATACAGTAACCGATTTCAACAAGCGAAAAATCCCTATTTTTACACTTTCTTTTCTAAAACAGTCTATATTTTTCTTCAAACTGTATTATATTTTTGAAAAAATAAAGTCCTTTTTTCTTTTTTTCAGAAAAAAGGGTATAATAAAAGAAAATAAGCAGTAAAAAGGTGCTAGGCATGTTGATTTTTCCCTTATTAAATGATTTGTCAAGAAAAATCATCCATATTGACATGGATGCCTTTTTTGCTGCGGTGGAAATCAGAGATAATCCTAAACTCAGAGGAAAACCTGTCATTATCGGCAGTGACCCTCGGCAAACAGGTGGGCGTGGTGTCGTTTCAACTTGTAGCTATGAAGCGCGAGCTTTTGGTGTCCATTCAGCCATGAGCTCTAAGGAAGCCTATGAGCGTTGTCCCCAGGCAATCTTCATCTCAGGGAATTATGAGAAATACAAATCTGTGGGGCTCCAGATTCGAGCTATTTTTAAGCGCTATACAGATTTGATTGAACCTATGAGTATTGACGAAGCCTATTTGGATGTGACAGAAAATAAACTCGGTATCAAGTCAGCGGTCAAAATTGCTCGCCTCATTCAAGAGGATATCTGGCAAGAACTCCATCTAACTGCTTCTGCTGGCGTTTCTTATAACAAATTCTTGGCTAAAATGGCTAGCGATTATCAAAAACCTCATGGTCTGACAGTGATTCTACCTGACCAAGCTGAGGATTTTCTCAAACAAATGGACGTGGCCAAGTTTCATGGAGTAGGAAAAAAGACAGTAGAACGTCTTCATCAAATGGGCGTTTTTACTGGCGCTGATTTGCTTGAAGTTCCTGAAGTGACCCTAATAGACCGTTTTGGCAGACTGGGCTATGACCTGTATCGAAAGGCTCGAGGTATCCACAATTCCCCAGTCAAATCCAATCGTATCCGTAAATCAATTGGCAAGGAGAAAACCTATGGAAAGATTCTCCGTGCTGAGGAAGACATCAAAAAAGAGCTAGCTCTTCTATCAGAAAGAGTCGCTCTCAATCTCAATCAACAAGAAAAAGCTGGAAAAATTGTCATTTTGAAAATCCGCTACGAGAACTTTTCAACTCTTACTAAACGAAAAAGTCTTTCTCAAAAAACACAGGATGCTAGTCAGATAAGCCAAATAGCCCTGCAACTCTATGAAGAATTAAGCGAGAAAGAAAGAGGTGTCCGCCTGCTGGGGATTACCATGACTGGATTTTAAAACCTTGAAGAGTCTGAACCCTTCAAGGTTTTTCTTATACAAATAAACGGACAAAACTGTAAAGTAGCAAAACACTACCAAGCACGATGCGGTATTTACCGAAAAGGGTAAAGTCGTGTTTTTTCACATAGCTGGTCAAAAAGCGAATAGCGACCATGCTGACTGCAAAAGCGACTCCCATCGCAACCAAGAGCAAGAACAATTGCCCAAAATTCAAGAGTTGTCCTGCTTTTACAAATTTGAAAATCTTTAAGGCACTAGCTCCAAACATAACAGGAATTCCAAGATAGAAGGTAAATTCTGTCACAACAGAACGACTGGTTCCATTTAACAAACCACCGACAATTGTTGCCCCAGAACGACTCGTTCCTGGTAAAAGAGCAAGAACTTGGAAGAGTCCGATATAGAAAGCTGTCGTATAAGGAAGCTTGTCCAACTCTGTTACACTTGGCTCGATAGCACGCGCTTTATTGCGCTTTTCCAAATAGATAAAGGCAATCCCATAGATAATCAACATGAGAGCAACAGAAACCATGTTATGGAAGTGGGTATCAAACCAATCATCAAACTTAAATACTGCAAGCAAAGGTAAAGTGGCAACCAAGACCTTCAACCACAGTCTCCAAGTCTTACGAACTTCCTGCTTGTCCTTAGTCGGTTTGAAAGGATTGAGCTTGTTAAAGTAAATGACCATGACTGCTAAAATAGCACCAAGCTGAATCACAACATTAAACATGGACATAAAAGATTCATTCTGATTTTGGTATTGGATAAACTCCTCTGCTAAAATCAAGTGACCTGTACTGGAAATCGGCAACCATTCCGTAATCCCTTCAACAATACCGAAGAAGATAGATTTTAAAATTTCAATAAGATACATAGATTACTCCTTTTTCTATCTTCCATTATAGCATATTTTTTCAGCCAGTGATAGCTCTCTTTAAAAGGCACCGATACTGCCGCCACCTCCGCCTCCAGAGAAGCCACCGCCAGAACTTCCACTTCCAGAAGATACGGAGTAGGTACTTGCTGTATTTGCGACACTAGCATAATGGCTCATTTGCGCGCTTGAATGATAAAACATACTATGCCAGCCATAAGCTACATAGAGATTGATATCTGGATTTTCTACCTGGATGTGATGAACCTTCATCAAATGACTGACCTTGTCCGCATAGCCAAATAAGGTCGCATAAACCAAGAGGCGATTCCAAACCACAATACTTTCCAATTCAGCCTGATCCAATCGTGCAATCTCACGCAACATATTTTCAAAACTGGTCCAGAGATAGTATACTTCTGCCCCTGCTTCATCTAGGACACCATCACGATTATCTAGCCGAAGCTTCCAATAATAGAAAACAGCCAAAACCAAACCTAGAAAACCAAGTATAGGCAAGGGGAGGAAAAGATAGCCATAAACATCCAAACTGTACAAGAACAAACCAAATCCGATAAATAGGGGTAGGATAGTAGAGAGTCCCATACCCACTTGCAAGGCCTTTTCCCCACCAGTTAAAGGACGATAATAATCTGGGAGCCCCCAGAAGGAAACTCGCTTTCTCACTCCTTCTTGCATCTCTTTTAATACTGCTTCGAAAGAAGATTTGAGCTGAATCCCCTTTGCTTGAATCCGTTTTTCATCAGAGACTTTTGCTCTACGATAAAGACTATCAGATACCTTGTAATCCGCAAACAAATTGGAAAGAGTTTCTTCTTTTTTGCCTGAAAAAGCTAGATTTAGGCAGTCTTTCTCAAAGCTTGACAAACCATCTTCTTTTACTAGCCTCAAACCAACTGCATCTCCTTCTGAAATGATAGAGACATTCCCACGGTCTATCACATCTAACAAAGTAGCTTGAATAAGTTGGTCAAAGGTGAATTTTCCATCTCCCTTGACCAAGGGACTCACTTCCTCCAAGGAGGTCGAGTAGACAGCCTCTGATAAAACCATAGGCTCTAATTCCATTGGTGGTTCATAGAGACGATGATTTTTGGCATATTTGACCGAAGGAGTGGTCTTTCTTCTATAAATAAAATAAAAGCAAATACTCAATAACAAGGAGATAGAAAGTATCGAAGGGAAGACCCAAGTAACGAGTTGTTTACTCTGATCTTTTTCTTTAAAAATCGAGTCTTCTATCTTATTAAACTCTTCTAAACGATTCCCTTTCAATCCCTGATCCCTAGCGCTAGCAAAATCGGTCCGAGGCCAATAGGCATGTAACTCAACTCCACGTTTAGCCGGAAGATTGTCTAAACGGATGGTATAATCAAGGTTACTCTTTTCAACCGTTCCCTCTCTAAAAAGTTTCCCTGTATGGAAAAAGAGTTTTTCAGCCCCCTTGTCTCCCCTTACATGAAATTCAAACTTCCCAATAGCCCCTGAACTATCTGTCAGAGGTTGCCAATTTAATTCAGCGATATCATCATAAAGGAAAAGCAAATTCTTTAAGTTCCAGACAAGGTCAACTTCAACTGTGTCGCCATCTTGACCTGGATTATAAACTTTAACAGTATAACCATCTGCCCCTTCTATCACTTCGCTAGTAACATCTGTCAGTTCAGCACCGTTTTTCGCGACCTGAACCTTTGGATGAGGGTCAATGTCAAATCCGCTAGGCATCTTGCCAGCCCGTCCAAGTCCCACAATTTGACCTTTAAAGTCCTCCTCAAACTGGTAAACTATCTTCTGTCTAAATTCTGCCGTATTGTCTGCATGAATATACAAATCTCCTTGATAAGAGTTTATCTTGAAATCAATGGCAAAAACAGAGAATGGCAGAAGGCAAAACAAGCCTAACACTAGTAAGAAAAAAGTTTTTTTCATCAACTAAGCCCCCTTTTTATCTTTGCTATCATTATATCATTTTTTCACAAGTAAGGGCTTACCTATATTGAAAAATAGAGTTTTTTTCGATAAAATAGGAGACAGTTATTTTTTAATAGATTAGAAATAGGAGAAATCATGAGAAAAATATACTTATCTATTTTCACAAGTCTCTTGCTGATGCTGGGACTTGTCAATGTTGCCCAAGCCGATGAATATTTACGCATCGGGATGGAAGCAGCATATGCTCCCTTTAACTGGACTCAGGATGATGATAGCAATGGAGCTGTCAAAATCGATGGAACTAACCAGTACGCTAATGGATACGATGTTCAAATCGCCAAGAAAATCGCTACGGACTTAGGTAAAGAACCTTTAGTTGTTAAAACCAAGTGGGAAGGTCTAGTCCCTGCCCTTACTTCTGGTAAGATTGACATGATTATCGCAGGTATGAGTCCAACTGCCGAACGAAAACAAGAAATTGCCTTTTCAAGCAGTTACTACACTAGCGAACCAGTTTTGCTTGTCAAAAAAGATTCTGCCTACGCAAGTGCTAAATCTTTGGATGACTTTAACAGTGCGAAAATCACTTCTCAACAAGGTGTCTACCTTTATGACTTGATTGCACAAATCCCAGGTGCTAAAAAAGAAACAGCCATGGGAGACTTCGCTCAAATGCGCCAAGCTCTTGAGGCCGGTGTCATCGATGCTTATGTTTCTGAACGCCCAGAAGCTCTGACTGCCGAAGCTGCTAACTCTAAGTTTAAAATGGTTCAAGTAGAACCAGGTTTTAAAACTGGAGAAGAAGATACAGCTATTGCCATTGGACTTCGTAAAGATGACAATCGTATTAGCCAAATCAATGCCAGCATTGAAACCATTTCAAAAGACGATCAAGTTGCCTTGATGGATCGTATGATCAAGGAACAACCTGCCGAAGCTACAACAACTGAAGAGACTAGCAGTAGTTTCTTTAGCCAAGTCGCTAAAATTCTTTCTGAAAACTGGCAACAACTTTTGCGTGGTGCTGGTGTCACTCTTTTAATCTCTATCGTCGGAACCATCACAGGTCTCATTATCGGCCTTGCCATTGGTGTCTTCCGTACTGCTCCTCTATCTGAGAATAAAGCCATTTATGGTCTACAAAAACTAGTCGGCTGGATCCTCAATGTCTACATTGAAATTTTCCGTGGTACACCTATGATTGTTCAATCGATGGTTATCTACTATGGAACTGCCCAAGCTTTCGGTATCAACCTTGACCGTACACTGGCTGCTATCTTCATCGTTTCGATCAACACCGGTGCCTACATGACTGAAATTGTTCGTGGTGGTATCCTAGCAGTTGACAAGGGACAATTTGAAGCCGCGACTGCTCTTGGTATGACCCATAACCAAACCATGCGTAAGATTGTCCTCCCTCAGGTAGTTCGTAACATCCTACCAGCAACTGGTAATGAATTTGTCATCAATATCAAAGATACATCTGTATTGAACGTTATCTCGGTTGTCGAACTTTATTTCTCAGGAAATACCGTGGCAACACAAACCTATCAATACTTCCAGACATTTACAATCATCGCCGTGATTTACTTTGTCCTCACCTTCACCGTAACACGTATCCTACGATTCATCGAACGCCGCATGGACATGGATACCTATACTACAGGTGCTAACCAAATGCAAACGGAGGATTTGAAATAATGACACAAGCAATCCTTGAAATTAAACACCTCAAAAAATCCTATGGACAAAACGAAGTGCTAAAAGACATTTCTCTAACTGTCCACAAGGGTGAAGTTATCTCTATCATCGGAAGCTCTGGAAGCGGAAAATCGACCTTCCTACGCTCTATTAACCTACTTGAAACACCAACTGATGGACAAATCCTTTATCATGGACAAAACGTCCTCGACAAAGGCTATGACCTCACGCAATACCGTGAAAAGTTGGGAATGGTTTTCCAATCCTTTAACCTCTTTGAAAATCTCAACGTACTTGAAAACACAATTGTCGCTCAGACGACTGTCCTTAAACGCGAACGTACAGAAGCTGAAAAGATTGCCAAAGAAAACCTGGAAAAGGTCGGCATGGGAGAACGCTACTGGCAAGCAAAACCGAAACAACTCTCAGGTGGTCAAAAACAACGTGTGGCCATCGCTCGTGCCCTCTCCATGAATCCGGACGCCATTCTCTTTGATGAACCAACATCAGCTCTCGATCCAGAAATGGTTGGGGAAGTCCTCAAAATCATGCAAGATCTGGCTCAGGAAGGCTTGACTATGATTGTCGTAACCCACGAAATGGAATTCGCCCGTGATGTCTCTCACCGTGTTATCTTCATGGATAAGGGTGTAATCGCTGAAGAAGGTAAACCAGAAGACCTCTTCACTAATCCTAAAGAAGACCGTACAAAAGAATTCCTTCAACGTTATCTCAAATAAAAAGAAAAGGCTGCATCAACCGTGCAGTCTTTTTACTAGCCAAAAAATGAAAAGGCAGACCCTATTCAAGAATCCACCATTATCCAAAGATTAATCTTCAAATTTTTCATGATTTTTATCATAGAAATCAATTAAACCTAGAGCCGTTTCAAACGAAATATTTTTAACTTTTGCACGCCCCTGCGCTAGAGCAATGATAGACATTTCACGAGCATTCGTTTCTTTAGAGATACGGTAGCCTGTGATTTTCTTATCACGAACCCAGCCAACAACTGATTCTACTTTTTCAAAGTTTGACTTAGCCATGTCTTTCTCCTATTTTCTTATTTACGATATTTAATTGTATACGCTTTTATGCTTTTTGTCAATAAAAAAACATATATTCAATAAAATAAACGCCCTTATTTTTACTTGCTATCTTATTAAAGCTTATAATATATAGGTTTTTCACTGTCGAAAACAATTTTTATAGTTCTTTAAAACAATTGTATTATTAAATCTTATTTATGTAATAATATTCATATTTGACAGATGCTGATTCTCGATAATCTAGACATATTCTAATCTTATTTCATATTATTTATTCCACTGCAAAACAAAAAAATTTGACAAAATAATCTTCTGCTCTAAACCATTTCTAACGAGTATTTTTCTCCTTTTAGACTTTTTCATGTCTGCACCAGCATTCAATCATTTGGTCAACTTGTACTATTTATTTACTTTATCAAGTTTACTTTTTATTTCTCCTACCCATTAAAAAGCGAGTAGCTAGGAAACCGTAGTATTCTATGTTTCATTTTTCTACGGTCTTCATCTTCCGAGTATCCCGTCACTCTTCTCAGTAACCTCAGTATAAGGCTTCTCATTAGTATTGATTATTTTTTCTAATTCCTATTATATTTAGCCAAATTTCAGATTAGCTATATATAAAATAGTAGATTTCAAAAAACTCCTTACATATAACAAGTAATTTTACTCCCTTACTATAAACTGAATCAAAAAACATAGGTACTATAATGAGTTATGATAGAAATAGCGTAACCGATTTCCTAAGTCCATAGGAATCGCCCCCTTTCTTCATCTTCATTATAGCACCTATACATCAATTGTGCAAATAATATGATATTTTTTTATTAGTCCTCAGACAAGCATATTATAGAGCGTTTCATTACCATTTAAGTTAATATAAGATGGATCAAAACCTTCCATTCGACGAATCAAGCCTGCATAATCATGCTTATCTGCTAAGGCAATCCCAATCAATACAGGCCCTGTACCCTTGCTAGCTCGCTTGATATACTCAAAACGTGTAATATCATCATTTGGCCCCAGGATATCATTTACAAACTCACGCAGAGCCCCTGGACGCTGCGGGAAGTTGACCACAAAATAATGCTTGATACCATCATAAATCAAGGCACGCTCTTCCATTTCTGGCATACGGTTGATATCATTATTTCCTCCAGAAATGATACAACAAATGGTTTTCCCCTTGATATATTCAGCTAAAACTTCTAAAGAGGCGATACTAGCCGCTCCAGCAGGTTCTGCAACAATCCCTTGCTTAGAGTAGAGGTCAATCAAGGTTTCAGAAATCAACCCCTCATCGACACCTACTAAGGTTTGAACATGTTGACGAGTTGCTTCATAGGTCAACTGTCCCACCTTTTGTACAGCAATCCCATCCGCAAATTTGTCAATTTCCTTGAGTTTAACAGGTCCACCTGCTTCAAAGGCAGCCTTCATGGAACGCGCTCCATTAGCCTCTACCCCAATGACTTCAATCTCTGGACTTGTTTCCTTGATATAGGTAGAAACCCCAGCAATGAGACCACCGCCGCCAACAGGAACCAAGACAGCATCAAAATCAATCGATTCTTTTCGAGCTTCTTCTAAAATCTCATAAGCAACTGTCCCTTGACCTGCCTGAACATGGGCATCATCAAAAGGATCAATAAAGGTACGATTTTCAGAAACTGTAAATTCTTGAGCTGCTTTGGCTGAGGCATCAAAGGTATCTCCAACTAATTTAATAGTCACGAAGTCCCCACCAAAAAAGCGAACTTGACCAATCTTTTGTTGCGGAGTAGTAATGGGCATAAAGATAGTAGCAGGAATCTTCATTTCATTACAAGTATAGGCAACTCCCTGCGCATGATTTCCCGCAGAAGCACAGACTACCCCACGCTCACGTTCTTCCTTGCTGAGCTGGGAAATGGCATAATAGGCACCACGGATCTTAAAAGAACGAACACGTTGTGCATTTTCTTTTTTCAAATAAATCTTAGCACCATACTTCTCCGATAAATAATGGTCATAATCAAGCGGTGTATTAACGACCACACCATTCAAGACCTTGTGAGCCTTGATGATATCTTTTGAACTTAACATCTTTTTCTCCTAGACTATTTCATACTATCACAATTCATCCTCTTAAAAAAGAGATGAATTGATTATAAAAGCGAGTTAGTCCCCCAACTCGCCTTCACCTTAATCTCTATCAATTAGTTATAGATTTTGAATGCATCATCGTCATTTTTACCAACAAATGGCATTGCTTTACGCAATTCTGCACCAACTTTTTCAATTTCAAGGTTAGCTGCTTGTTCACGGTAAGCAGTCAATTTTGGACGTCCAGCTTTATAGTCATTTACAAAGCCATTTGCAAATTTACCATTTTGGATGTCTGCCAAGACAGCTTTCATGTTTTCTTTAACTTGCTCAGTAATTACACGTGGACCTGATACATAGTCACCGTACTCAGCAGTGTTTGAAATTGATTGACGCATTTTCTTGAATCCACCTTCATAGATCAAGTCAACGATTAATTTCATTTCGTGAAGAACTTCAAAGTAAGCCAATTCTGGAGCGTAACCTGCTTCTGTCAAGACTTCGAAACCTGCTTCGATAAGGGCAGTCAAACCACCGCAAAGTACAGCTTGTTCACCAAACAAATCTTCTTCAGTTTCTTCTTTGTAAGTTGTTTCAAGAAGACCTACACGAGCTGCTCCAACACCTTTACACCAGTCCATAGCAATGTTTTTAGCATTTCCTGTTGCATCTTGGTATACTGCGTAAAGAGCTGGAACACCAAATCCTTCTTCATAAGTACGACGTACCAAGTGTCCTGGTCCTTTAGGAGCACACATAAAGACATCTACATCTGCAGGAACTTTGATAAATTCAAAGTGGATGTTGAAACCATGAGCAAATCCAACTGCATTTCCAGCTTCCAAGTTTGGAGCGATTTCTGCTTCGTACAATTCTTGTTGGATTTCGTCTGGTGCCAAAATCATGATAACATCAGCCAATTTAGTTGCTTCTGCTACTGTATAAGTGTCAAATCCATCTTCTTTTGCTTTATCAAAAGATTTACCTGGACGTACACCGATAATAACGTCGCGACCTGAATCACGCAAGTTTTGAGCATGCGCATGTCCTTGTGAACCATAACCGATAACGGCGATTTTTTTACCGTCAAGTGCTGCTACTTTAACATCTTTTTCGTATTCCATTTGAACTGCCATAGTTTTTTCTCTCTTTTCTATTATTTATTGCCTTTTAGGCTGGTTTAACAAATTTAAGTTGGATTTTTAATCGCGGGTAAATCCAGTTGCACCAGTTCGAGCGATATTCCGAATACCGTATGGTCGAATGACTCGCAATAGAGCTTCACTCTTTTCAGCATTTCCTGTCATTTGAATAGTAATTGAGCTTGGTGCTACGTCTACCACCGTTGCACGGAAAGGTTGAATAATCGCTAGAATCTCAGCTCGCTTCTCAGCTGGCGCTGACATCTTAACCAAAATCACCTCGCGCTCCAAGTGTGGTTTATCCGTAATATCTCGAATGCGAATCACATCAATCTGACGATTGAGTTGTTTAATGATTTGCTCCACTTCATCATGTGAAGCTACATCAATAATAATGGTGATACGCGATACATTCGGATCTTCTGTTGCTCCAACAGAGATACTTTCGATATTAACCTGACGGCGAGACAGGACACCGGTAAAGCGATTGAGGACTCCTGATCGATTTTGTAGTTTTGCTGTTAACATTCTACGCATGGAACTTCACCCCCAACATCTCATGATTACTCTTACCAGCTGGTACCATTGGTAACACCTGTTCCTTACGAGAAATATCTACCTCGATTAGCATAGGAACATTCTCAGTGATAACTTCAAGGTCTTGAGCCAAGGTCTCAGGATTGTCAAACTTATAGTTTTTAATACCATAAGCTTGTGCCATCAGTTGGAAATCTGGAAGGGTATCAAAGACTGACTCTGATGTTCTACCTTCATAGAAGGATTCTTGCCACTGGCGAACCATTCCAAGTGAGTGGTTGTTCAGCATAACCACCTTGATTGGCACCTTGTAAATGTTCAAAATAGCCAATTCTTGGTTAGTCATTTGGAAACCGCCATCCCCAACAAACAAGACTACTTCCTTATCTGGGTTAGCAATTTTAGCTCCAATTGCTGCTGGAATTCCGAATCCCATGGTTCCCAAACCACCTGAAGTCACTAACTGACGTTCATTTTGGTAAGGATAATACTGGGCTGTCCACATTTGGTGTTGACCAACGTCTGTTACCACAATAGCATCTCCATTCGTCAACTCACCGATGCGTTCAATAACGGCTTGTGGTTGAACCACACGCTCTTTCTTGTCATAAGAACGAACACGGTTCTTGTCTTTAGTGACTTTCTCAATCCATTTCTCAGTATTATTATGAATTGTTGGTTCGGCCAGCAACATTTGCAAGGCTTTCTTAGCGTCTCCAACTACAGGAATATCCGCACTGATAATCTTGCCAATCTCAGCTGGGTCAATATCAATGTGAGCAACCTTAGCATTCTTAGCGAAGGTCTTAGGATTCCCTGTCAAGCGGTCATCAAAACGGCAACCAATACTAATCATAAAGTCAGCTTCCGTCATGGCAATATTAGCTGCGAATGATCCGTGCATGCCTCCCATTCCAAGGAAGAGTGGATGAGTTGTTGCAATCGTACCTTGTCCCAAAAGACTGGTTACCACTGGAATCTGATAGCGTTCTGCAAATTCATTTAATTCTGCAGCTGCTTCAGCATAACTAATTCCACCACCAGCTAGCAAGACTGGCTTTTTAGCCTTGGATAATTGCTTCAAGATTTTCTTGATTTGCATATCATTTGGCTCAAGAGTCGGTTGATAGCTTGGTAGGTTCACTTCTGGTGAATAGATGAAGTCCGTTTCTAAAGCAGATACGTCTTTAGGTAGGTCAATGACAACTGGCCCTGGTCGACCTGTAGTTGCGATATGGACAGCTTCCGTAATGATTCGAGGGATATCAGCTGTCTCACGAACTTGGTAATTGTACTTAGTGATTGGCATGGTAATTCCCACAATGTCTGCCTCCTGAAAGGCATCTTTCCCAATCCCCGCTCGCGCCACCTGACCTGTAAAGACCAAAAGGGGAACACTATCGCTCATGGCATCCGCAATCCCTGTAATAGCATTTGTTGCTCCTGGTCCACTAGTGACGACGGCAACACCCAACTTTCCAGTTGATTTGGCATAACCTTCAGCTTCATGCAGACAACCTTGCTCATGGCGTCCTAGAATGTGGCGAATGCCTTTAAAATTATATATCGCATCATAAAAAGGCAAGACTGCACCACCAGGATAACCAAAGATGGTATCAATTCCTAAATCACGAAGTGTTTCCAAAACTAGGTCCGACCCCGTCTTAGGAGATTCTAAACTGATTTTCTCCATTGTTCCCCTTTCTCTTCTCTTAAAAATAACTTGTTACTATCATACCATTTTTTCAAAATTTTTCAAGACAAAAGAAGAAATTTTCTGAATTTTCTATTTTAACGTTTATTTATGAATGTTATTTTTGTTTTTATTAAAAAGATACCGATTTCATTTACTAAAAAAGAAAAAAGAACTGATTTCTCAGTCCTTCATTAATCTTATTCCACACTAAATAGGTATGGGTAAACCGGTTGTTCTCCTTGGTGAATCTCGACTTCAACGTCTTCGAATTCTTCTACGATTTCTTGAGCAATTTCATTGGCAAGTTCTTCGCTTCCATCTTCACCGACATAGAATGTTACGATTTCACTATCTTCATCCAACATATGTTTCAATGTTTCAGTCAAGGTTTGGTGCATGTCAGGGTTTGACACGAGAATTTTCCCATCCACCATACCAAGATTATCATTTTCATGGATTTCTAAGCCATCAATCGTTGTATCACGCACAGCTGTTGTGACGCTTCCGCTAACGACATCGCTAAGAGCAGCTGTCATACGCTCTTGGTTTTCTTCGATGGACTTGCTTGGATCAAAGGCAAGAAGACTAGTCAATCCTTGAGGAAGAGTACGAGCTTCAACCACTACTGCTGGTTGTTCCAAAACTTCTGCTGCAGATTGAGCTGCCATGAAGATATTCTTGTTATTTGGCAGGAAGATGATGTTACGAGCATTGACCTGTTCAACAGCCTTGATAAAGTCTTCTGTTGAAGGATTCATGGTTTGACCGCCTTCGATAACATAATCAACACCTTGGGAACGGAAGATATCTGCTAGGCCTTTACCAGCCACTACAGCAATCAAAGCATACTCTTTTTCTTCAGCTGGCTTGCTAACTTGAGCAGCTTCTTTCTCAACCTGTGCTTCGTGTTGGTTCCGCATATTGTCAACTTTTACCTTGACCAAGCTACCATATTTGAGACCTTCTTGCATAACCAGTCCTGGATCTTCTGTATGGACATGGACTTTGACAATTTCATCATCATTGACAACAAGAAGAGAATCCCCGAGTTCATTCAAGTAGTTACGGAATTCGTCGTAGTCAAAATCTTTGGCATAAGTTGGACCTTGCTTGAGAGCTACCATGATTTCAGTACAGTAACCAAAGGTGATGTCCTCAGTCGCTACGTGACCAGCTACTGACTTGTGGTGTTCTGCATTGATCATTTCACTCATATTAGCAGGAGTCGCTACAAAGTCCTCAGATGCAATATATTCACCAGTAAGGGCTGAAAGGAAACCTTCGTAGATGAAGACCAGTCCTTGACCACCTGAATCCACAACGCCAACTTCTTTCAATACTGGAAGCATGTCTGGCGTTTTAGCTAGTGCTGTTTTAGCACCTTCCAAGGCTGCGCGCATGACTTCAACAGCGTCATCTGTTTGCTCAGCTTTTTTCTTAGCACCGATAGCAGCACCGCGAGAAACTGTCAAAATCGTTCCTTCAACTGGTTTCATAACTGCCTTATAAGCAACTTCCACACCTGATTGGAAGGCAAGGGCCAAGTCTTGACCTGTTAACTCGTCTTTATCCTTGATGGCTTGTGAAAATCCACGGAAAAGCTGAGACGTAATAACTCCTGAGTTTCCACGCGCACCCATCAAAAGACCTTTGGCAAGAATGCTCGCTACCTCGCCAACTGTAGAAGCTGGCTTATCTGCAACTTCTTTAGCACCATTTTCAATGGTCATTCCCATGTTTGTTCCAGTATCTCCATCTGGAACTGGAAAGACGTTTAATGAATTGACATATTCAGCTTGCTTATTCAAGCGAGTTGATGCAGCCTGCACCATTTCTTGAAATAAGCTAGTAGTAATTTTTGACACGGTTATTCTCCTACAACTTTGATATTTTGAATGTAGACATTTACAGTCTGAGCAGTAATTCCAAGTTGGTTTTCCAAACTAAAACGAACACGCTCTTGAATGTTTTTTGACACTTCGCTAATCTTTGTTCCGTAGCTCAACACGGTATATACATCAACTGCAATACTGCCATCTTCGGCTGCCTTTACGACCACACCTTTAGAATAATTTTCCTTACCTAGAAGGGCTTGGAAATTATCTTTGAGGGCATTTTTACTAGCCATACCGACCACACCAAAAATCTCAGTTGCTGCTCCACCTACGACGGTTGCAATCACTTCATCTGTTAGTTCGATTTGACCATCTTTTGTATTAATTTTTACAGTCATCCTTTTTACCTCAACTAGTTGATACTCTATTTTATCATATTTCAGCCCAAGTGTAAAAGCAGAATACTGTATCAGCGGATATTTACTCTATTTTTCAAATGATTTTATATCTACAGTAAAAGAAAAAAGACCCTAAGGTCTCCTTACTTTTATTATTAAACGCGTTCAACTTTACCTGATTTCAAAGCACGAGCTGAAGCCCAAACTTTTTTAGGTTTACCATCGATAAGAACAGTAACTTTTTGAAGGTTTGGTTTTACGGCACGTTTTGTTTGGTTCATCGCGTGTGAACGGTTGTTTCCAGATACAGTCTTACGACCTGTAAAGTAACATACTTTAGCCATTGTATTTTCCTCCTATTAGATCTAATATAGCGGATGTGCTAGCACCACATACCGTACTATGTTATCACACTTTCTTCATTTTTGCAAGAGAATTGGAAGATTTTTTTATTTGACGTAAACAACTCCTAATTTCCCAAAAGCCACATCTCCACGGATAATCAAGGTTTTGCTGGTTGGCGCTAAAGGAGTATCTGCCTTGGCTACGCCACAGAAAGTTTCTACCTTTAAATCAACTCCCCAATGTTTAGGAACATAGATAACTGCATTCCCAAAACCGACTTCCACTTTCAGAGTTGCGCTATCTCCTAAAATCTCTGCATTGTCATAATAGATTTTGGCATTTCCAAAACCAACTTCTACTTGGTCGTCTACCAATTCTTGATTTTGCTTGTAGAAAGTCCCAGTCCCAAAAGCAACTTCCTTATCTGTAAGAATGGTCTTTTTACCATCATACCACCATTTTTTCCCATTCCAAGTTCTGTTAGAATGAGTGAGTGCGCTGACACCCATTACGATTAAAATACTTGCCCAGAACAATGACTGATTAGGAATTGGTAAAATGCCATAAAAGTGGTTAGCAATCATTAAGGCTACTAGAGCTGTAAAAGAGGCTGAAGTTAAGTGACGACGCAACAAAGCTCCAACTGATTGATAGGCAAAAAATGCAATACCAAGCAAGGGCCAAATTTGCCCACCGAATGAAGGGATTCCAAAATTTCCTTGTAATAATATTAAAGCTGCCAATACTAGCAACACAATACCAAATGCTTTCTTTTTCATGTTCTTACCTCATGTTTCTTAGATTTTCTTTTAGGAGGGATTGGTAATGTCGTGAGACATGAACCTCCTTATGGGTCTGATAAAAGGAAATGGTGCCCGTTCCTGAAAAGGACTTGTCCACCGAGTAAACCTGACGGATATTTGCGATAGTTGACTTGGATACTCGACTAAAATAGCGAGGCAGGATCGACTCTAACTCATAGAGTTTGAGCCGAACTTCGTAGGCATCTTTCTGGGTATGGGCATAAATCTTGCTACCTTCCGTCTCAAAGAAGAGAATTTCCGACAAATCCAGATAATATTCACCTGTTCCCTTATAAAAAATCAACCGAGGAGACTTGGATTCTTGCAAGAGCCGCTGTAAATCCGCAATCTCATCTGTCAAAGCCGCTGCCTTGATGACAATTTCAGTTTCCTCTAAATTGCTGTCAATTTCGATTCGTAACTTCATTCCATCTCCTTTCTGACTCTACTATATCAAAGCTAAAATAAGAAAACAAGAGCAAAAAAGCAAGTGGTTACTTTAGACCCGTAAGTGGTTGTAAGGCTACCCTAACTTACAGGTCAACATAGAAAGAAAATCACCCCCCACACAAGAGCACACATATAGCCAACCACTACATCCTTGGGATAATGCACGCCACCTAGAACTCGCACAAGGCCGAGGAGGGCTGACAAGACCAACAAGATAACCCCTACAGATAAACTAGCATGTAAGCAAGCCATGGAGATAATGGTTGCTGAAAAGACATGACGGCTGGGCATAGACTGACCAGGACTATCTCTGTCAAGCAAGGGTTTAATATCCCATTCCTCATAAGGCCTAGGAGTATTGATTTTCTTACGAAGAAGGGACAAAATAACAAAGCCTGATGCAGGGACAAACACATAGATCCAGACCTGTTTCTCAAGTCCTTGTTGGAGATAGACAGTTGCTAACAAGGTTAGATAAATTATAGGCATAACTACCGTCATAAAGCGATTGAAAGTTCTTAACAAGCTCAGAAGAAAGGGCCTATTTTCAATGTTAGCAGCAATGTAGTCATACCATTCTTGATAATTTTTCATATATTTTCTCATCACTTACTCAAATTTTGCTTACAGGGAAGCACTTGTCTTCTAGTATAGTGCAGAAAAAGAAGGCCGTCAAGCCTTCTTTCGATTTATTCTTCTGCTTCGTCTTCTGTAAATTGACTGTTGTAGAGGTCAGCGTAGAAACCAGCTTGCGCCATCAGCTCATCATGATTTCCTTGCTCGATGATATTTCCATCTTTCATAACCAGAATAAGATCAGCATTTCGGATAGTAGACAAGCGGTGGGCGATGACAAAGGAAGTTCTTCCCTCCATCAAACGGTCCATGGCTTTCTGGATTAATTCTTCCGTCCGTGTATCAACCGAAGAGGTCGCTTCATCTAGGATTAGGAGTGGTGCATCTTTCAGCAAAGCGCGAGCAATGGTCAAGAGTTGCTTTTGTCCGACAGACAAGGTCACTGTATCGTCCAAGACGGTATCGTAACCATCTGGGAGGGTCATAATAAAGTGATGAATCCCTACAGCCTTGCTGGCTTCAATCACGCGCTCATCGCTAATATCCTTTTGGTTATAGATAAGATTGTCTCGGATAGTGCCTTCAAAGAGCCAAGTGTCCTGCAAGACCATTGAAAAGGCATCATGTACTTCCGAACGCTTCATCTCCTTGGTATCCACACCATCGATACGGATGTTTCCCTTATCAATCTCATAGAACTTCATCAAAAGATTGACAATGGTTGTCTTACCAGCTCCGGTCGGTCCGACAATGGCAACCTTTTGACCTGCATGAGCAGTCGCAGAAAAGTCATTAATGATGGTTCGCTCTGGTGTATAACCAAAGGAAACTCGATCAAAGACCACTTGCCCTTTCATATCGCTCAGCTGTCTTTCTTTATGAGATTCATCTTCCATTTCCTCTTCACCTAAGAATTCGAAGACACGTCCCATGGCTGCGCTAGTTTGCTGAAGACTGGTAATCCCTTGAGCAATTTGGGAAAGGGGCTGAGAAAAGATACGAACGTAGGCCATAAAGGCAACGATAATCCCGATACTAATCTGCCCATTCAGAGCCAAAGCTGCACCAACAATAATCACCAAGGCATAGCTAAAGTTCCCAATAAACATCATAATCGGCATCATAATCCCTGAAATAAACTGAGATTTCCAGATACTGTCATACAGACGATGGTTTAATTTCGCAAACTCTTCTTTCGTGCTCTCGATAGCATTGTAGCTGGTCACCACATTATGACCAGAGTACATTTCTTCCACATAACCATTGACAGCTGCCAAATCCTGTTGCTGACTTTTAAAGAATCCCTGTGATTTGCCCATAAAGACAGACACGAAAGCAAAACCAATAAGAGTTGAAACAACCGTCACCAAAGCTAAAATCCAGTTCATACCAAACATGGTTACTAAGACAGCCACGACCAGTAAGCTAGATGAAAGAACTGTTCCTAGACTTTGATTGAGGGATTGGGCTGCAGTGTCAACGTCATTAGTCACACGAGACAAGGTATCTCCTTGAGAATGCCCATCAAAATATCCTAATGGAAGGCGATTGATTTTCTCTGCAATAGCTCTTCTCAAACGCTCTGAAAAACGTTGAATAGCTGTTGTAAACAGAAAGGCCTGCAAATAATTTGATAAAAGTCCAATCACATAGATGACGGCCAAAAAACCACCAATAGCTGCAACCGCCGCGACATCCACACTTGTTTCCAAACCACTGGCAATGATATTGGTCATTTCCTTGATGCGGGTTGGACCATATACAGTAATGATATTGGATAAGATTGTTGCTAGAAAGGCTATCAGAAGGGCAAACTGGAGACCTGCAAGATAGGGTTTACTCTGTTTCCAGAGAGACATTTTCTTATTTTCCATGTTCCAATTCCTCCTTCGATAGTTGTGAATAGGCAATTTCTTGGTAAACTTCGTTATTAGCTAGAAGTTCCTTGTGGGTGCCTTGTCCCACGACTTTTCCTTGATCCAAGACCAAAATCAAATCTGCATCCATAATCGTTGAAATACGCTGTGCAACGATAAGCTTGGTCATAGACTTGGTTTTCTCTGCTAGCTCTTGGCGTAGGACACGGTCTGTCTTGTAGTCCAAAGCTGAGAAGGAGTCATCAAAGATGAGGATTTCTGGCTTCCGAGCCAAGGCACGCGCAATGGCCAGACGCTGTCTTTGACCACCTGAGAAGTTGGTTCCTCCTTGGGCCACTTCTGACGATAAGCCCGCTTCCTTGTCTTCGATAAAGTTCTTAGACTGGGCCAACTCCAAAGCCTGCCACATAGCCTGTTCACTAAGTGGTGTTTCTTGACTGTGTCCAAAGTCCAAATTGCCCTTAACATCACCTGAAAAGAGAACCGCTTTCTGAGGAATATAACCAACCTTGTTGCGCAAATCTTTCAAGTCATAGTCTTGAACATTGACACCATCCACCAGAATTTCTCCTTCTGACACATCGTAGAAACGTGGAATCAGATTGACCAGAGTTGATTTACCAGAACCTGTTGACCCAATAAAGGCCACTGTTTGACCAGCTTCTGCTTTAAAGCTGACATGCTCGATAACCGCCTCCGAATTTGCCGCATAGCGGAAGGTCACATCCTTAAACTCGACCTGACCTTTGAGATTTTCATCAGCCAGCTGCGCTTGAGCAGGATTTTGGATAGAAGAATGTAAATCTAGAACCTGGTTAATCCGCTTGGCAGAGACCATGGTTCGGGGAAGAACGATGAAGAGCGCCCCCATGAGAAGGAAGCCCATGACAACCTGCATGGCATAAGACATGAAAACAACCATATCACTAAAGAGAGGCAGGCGCGCCGTCGGAGCAGCATCGTTGATTACATAGGCTCCAATCCAGTATATCGCCACACTCAAACCACTTGAAATTCCCATCATGATAGGATTCAAAATGGCCATGAGACGGTTGACAAACAAATTCAAGCGTGTCAATTCATCATTTGCTGCTGCAAATTTTTCATTTTGGTAATCCTCTGCATTGTAGGCACGAACGACGCGAATACCTGTTAAACTCTCACGAGTGATACTGTTCAGTTTATCTGTCAACCCCTGAATCAAGGACTGTTTTGGAAAGGCTAGCGTCATCAAAACAGTCGTCATCAGGACGTTGACAATCACTGCCACAAGTACGGCCCAGAGCCAGTATTCTGAATGGCCTAAAATCTTCCCGATAGCCCAGATAGCCATAATCGGACCACGCGTAACTACTTGCAAGCCCATGGTAATCAACATTTGAACTTGAGTAATGTCATTGGTAGTACGAGTTAAAAGACTGGGAATAGAGAATTTCTTAATCTCTGTCTGCGAGTAATCCAAAACTCGGTTAAAAATATCACTTCTCAGCCTACTAGTATAAGAAGCGGCCACTCTGGACGAAAAAAATCCAACTGCAACTGCGGATAAGAAGGCTAGAAAGGACATTCCCACCATCATACCTGCTGGTTGCCATAACTCATCCAAGTTGGTTCTTTGACTTCCTAGTAAATTCGTAATTTTCGAGATATAGGTCGGCACTTCTAACTCTAGATAGACCGAAAAGCAGGTAAAGAGAATGGCTAGTAAAATCATCCCCCATTCTTTCCTACTAATTCGTTTGGCTAATTTCTTCATTCTCTCCTCCTATTCCCTTGATATTTGCCTGTAGTTGACCGAGAACTTTCTCAAAAATCAGTAATTCATCTTCATCAATGTCTGCCATCAACTGGTTGTCAATGCGTTCAAAGAAGGCTTTAACCTGCTTCATTTGAGAACGCGATTTGTCCGTCAGACGAACAAACTTAGCCCGCTTATCGCTAGAACTCGCTTCCAATTCCACCAAACCATTTTGCACCATACGCTTGACTAGATTACTAGCAACAGACTTGGTAATATTGAGTTCTTGTTCAATATCCTTGATGAGCGTTAATTCTTGTTCATGCTCACGCCAACCTAAAAAACGCAGAACTTGTCCTTGAGGTCCACCCATAAATTCAATACCACAACGTTTGGCTTCCTTTTGTACCATCAGATGTACCTGGTGGCCGAAACGTTTTAAAACTAACATCGGTTTATCCATACTAACTCCTTTCTAACTATCACATTTAGTTCTCCTAGGAACTAAACAAGTTTCCATGAGAACTATTTTACCACTTTGAAAAGGGATGTCAAGAAAAAGTTTCCTAGAGAACTATTTTTCTTGATTCAAAAAATCCCAAGTGATTTTTTCACTTAGGATCATGTTCACTAGGTTAAATTAGAATCCGTCTACGTTTGTGTAGATCTTTTGTACGTCTTCGTCGTCTTCAAGAACGCTGTAAAGTTTTTCAAAGGTTTCAAGGTCATCGCCTGACAATTCCACTTCTGACTGAGGAATCATTTCCAATTCGGTCACTTGGAATTCTTCAATACCTGACTCACGAAGGGCAACGATAGCCTTGTGAAGGTCAGTTGGAGCTGTGTAAACTGTGATTGTACCTTCTTCTGCTTCTACATCATCCACATCCACATCTGCTTCAAGCAATTGCTCAAAGACTGCATCGGCATCTTCACCTGCAAATACGATAACACCCTTGTTGTCGAAGAGATAAGAAACCGAACCTGAAGCACCCATGTTTCCGCCGTTTTTACCAAAGGCTGCACGGACATTAGCCGCTGTACGGTTAACGTTTGAAGTCAAAGTATCAACAATCAGCATAGAACCATTTGGTCCAAAACCTTCGTAACGTCCTTCTGTAAAGGTTTCGTCTGTGTTTCCTTTAGCCTTGTCCAAAGCTTTATCGATAACGTGTTTTGGCACTTGGGCTTGTTTAGCACGGTCGATAACGAATTTCAAAGCTGAGTTTGATTCTGGATCTGGATCACCTTTTTTAGCTGCTACATAGATTTCTACACCAAATTTTGCATATACTTTAGAGTTAGCTCCATCTTTAGCCGTTTTCTTGGCTACGATATTGGCCCATTTACGTCCCATTAGGAATCTCCTTTTTTCACATTTTAATCTTTCTTATTATAACACAAGTTTTTTCGATTTTCACTAGAGGAAATGGATTTTATTCAGCAAATCGAGCTATGATGACACTTTTGTTGCCAAGATGGCCTTACCTTCTTTTATCAAGGGGTGACGAAACAGTGAGAAATACAGTTGGATAGTCATGGCAACCCAGATAAGGGGTTCGCAAAGGATAACTCCCTTATAGCCCGCCCAAGGGATAATCAAGCACACAAAAGCAATTTTCCCAATTAGTTCGATAAAGCTAGAAACCAGAGGAAGGATTTTTTGCCCCAAGCCCTGCAAACAATTGCGATAAATTAACAAGAGACTCAAAATAGGATAAAAAGCTGAGCTGATTTGCAGATAGAGACTGCCATTTCCTACCAAGTAGCTATCCGTCGAACTAGCTAAGAAGGAAACCAAGGCTGGACTGGCAAAAAAGAGGAAGATACAAACAAAAACTGCCCAGGATATACTTAAACGACTGCCGATTCTAAGACCTTGGACAATGCGGTCTGGGCTCTTAGCACCTAAATTCTGCGAAGCAAAGGTCGTCATCGAAGCGGAAATAGCGGTCATGGGAAGAAGGGCGAAGGCCATAATGCGTCGAGCTGCTGTTTGAGCACTAATAATCACGGCTCCAAAGGTATTAACAGAAGACTGTAAAATCACACTACCAATGGACACAATTGAACTCATCAAGCCCATAGCCAAACCTTGCTCCAAGAGATCGGCGTATAAGGCCTTGTCCCATTTGAAATGCTTGAGTTGAGGGAGTAGCTCAGGCACACTCTTACGGATATAATAAAAGCAAAGAACCGCTGATAAACCCTGCGAAATGATGGTAGCAAGTCCCGCCGATTGAACTCCAAGATGCAATTGCGTAATAAAATAGAGATCCAGAACCACATTGACCAGAGCAGAGAAAATCAAAAAACCAAGCGCAGCCAGACTGTCCCCAATAGACCGCAACAAGCCTGCAAAAAGATTATAAGCAAAGCTGACACCAACACAGGTTACAATCATAGAAATATATTGATAAGACTGAGGAAGGATTTCTGCAGGAGTATCTAGGTATTGCAAGAGAGGATACAAACCAAGAAAGCCCAGCAGCATCACTACAATACTCAAAAGAGCACCTAAAATCCAGGTGGCTGCTACTGCCTCCTTGATTTTAGTGAAATTCCGAGCTCCATAATAGCGGGCAATGACAATTCCCATGCCATTGCCAACACCAAGAGTAAAACCTACAATCAGGTCAAAAATCGCTGTCGTCGCTCCTACTGCAGCCAAGGATTCTTGACCAAGAAATCGTCCAACAATCAAGACATCAGCAGTATTATAGAGCTGTTGAAAAATATTTGATAGCAAGATTGGGAAGGCGAAGCTTAAGAGCGAGGGAAGAATCGGACCATGTATCAGGTCCACTGTTCGTTTTTTATTCATAAGGCTATTATATCAGCTTTCTAGAGGAGCGACAAGAAACAGCAAACTATAGATGATCTAAAAACTTGAATCAAAAACCAAAAAAGCAGCGGATGTTCTCCACTACTTTGACACCTTATTCTTCAATTTCGATTTCAAGTTCGTCGCCTAGGTCAAGAGTTACTTCTTCATTCACAGAATCTGCTTGAACTGCTTCATCTTTTTTAGTTTCAACGCCTTCTACAGAAGCTTCCTCTCCATCAATCAAACCAAATTGAACACGGACTTGATGGTCAATCTCATCAAAGACTTCTGAGTTATCTGCCAAGTATTTCTTAGCATTTTCAGAACCTTGCCCGATTTTCTCATCCTTGTAAGAGTACCAAGCTCCTGCTTTTTTGATGATATCCAAATCACTTGCAATCTTCAAAAGCTCACCAGTCTTAGAAATCCCTTCTCCGTACATGATTTCAACGAAGGCTTCCTTAAATGGTGGAGCCACCTTGTTTTTCACGACCTTGATTTTAGTTTCTTTACCCACATTGGTATCTTTTTGGTCACCAGTTCCCTTGATTTGTGTGCTTCCACGAACATCCAAACGGACTGATGCGTAAAATTTCAGAGCACGTCCACCAGGAGTTGTTTCTGGATTTCCAAACATGACCCCAACTTTTTCACGCAATTGGTTGATAAAGATGGCAATTGTTTTGGTTTTATTGATAGAAGCACCAAGCTTACGCATAGCCTGGCTCATCATACGAGCCTGCAAACCAACGTGGCTATCTCCGATATCTCCATCAATTTCCGCACGAGGGACAAGGGCAGCAACTGAGTCGACCACGACAAGATCTACAGCACCTGAATCAATCAATTTTCCTGCGATCTCAAGACCTTGCTCTCCTGAGTCTGGTTGTGACAAGAGCAACTCATCAATGTTGACCCCAAGGGCCGCAGCATAAGCTGGATCAAGAGCATGCTCCGCATCAATAAAGGCAGCAATCCCACCTTCTTTTTGCGCTTGCGCAACTGCATGAAGGGCAACTGTTGTCTTACCAGATGACTCTGGTCCATAGATTTCGATGATACGTCCCTTAGGATAACCACCTGAACCAAGGGCAATATCAAGAGCCAAGGAACCGGAGCTCATCACTTGCACCTTTTGCTCTGCCCGTTCACCCAAACGCATGATTGAACCCTTACCAAAGTCTTTCTCAATCAATTTAAGAGCGTCATTCAAGGCTTTTTCACGTTCAGCCCCGAATTTTTTTGAAATTTCATCTAATTTTTTTGGTTTTTTCGCCATTCTATTCTCCTACATTCTAATGGTCCTTAGACCTATCTACTATTATATCAAAAGTTAGTCACTTAATAAAGCTTTGCGAACTAGGTTAAAGGCATGCATAACCGCAATGTGACGTACATCTGCTCGACTTCTGCCTCCAATATTGACCTTGATGACCTCAGTTCCATGCTTTTGAGCCAATCCTATGAAGACTGTCCCAGCTGGATGTCCTTCTAGGCTATCTGGTCCTGCTACTCCAGTCAAACTAATGCCAAAATCCGACTGGGTCTTGCTTCGTGCCTGCTCAGCCATCTTCTGAGCTGTAAATTCAGACACCACACCATGTTCTTCCAAATCCTTGACAGGAATATCCAACATTTTTGATTTTTCCTCCAAGCTATAGGTCACAAAACCACCCTTAAATATACTTGAAGCTCCTGAAAAATCCGCTACATTGGCTTGGAAAAGCCCTGCCGTCAAACTCTCGGCTGCAGTGATGGTTTTCCCTTGCTTTTTCAGCTTTTCTACCACAATGCTGGCTAAACTAGTTTCTTCCCCATAACCATAACAAAGGTCTCGTAAAGAAAGGCCTTCGAAGGTCTGACGATCCAAGATTTGATTTTCCAAGATATCCAGCGCTTGATTCGCCTCTTCTTGACTGCTAGCCTTTGTTGACAGACGCAGAGTGACTTCTCCTGTCTTAGCATAAGGGGCCAAGGTCGGATCTGTTTGATTATCAATCAAATCAGCCAAAATCGTCACCAGCTGACTTTCGCCAATCCCAAAGAAACGAAGAACTCGGGAATATAGCTTACTCCCTGTCATCAACTTGGGTAGAAGTTGGTTTAAGACCATGGGTTTTAATTCACTTGGTGGACCTGGAAGGACAACGTAGGTCACTCCATCGACTTCCAATATTCCTCCCACAGCCAGTCCTGTTTCGTTGGGCAGCGGAGTCGCTCCTTCTACAATTTGAGCTTGTCTTTCGTTATTCGGTGTTCGGGCATAGTCTGGTCGCTGGGCAAAAAAGACATCCAACTTCTCCTGTGCCTGAGGATCGAAGACTAATGCTTTCCCTAAGAATTTAGCCAAAGTTTGTTTGGTCAAATCGTCCTCAGTTGGCCCCAAACCACCTGTTAAAATCACCAGATTGCTCCGTTGACTGGCAATTTCGAGCAAAGACAAGAGACGAGCTTCATTGTCTCCTACAGCCGTCTGAAAATATACGTCTACCCCAATCTCTGCTAGTTTTTCCGATAAAAACTGAGCATTGGTATTGACAATCTGCCCTGTCAAAATCTCTGTTCCAACAGCAATGATTTCTGCTTTCATGTTTCCTCCTACCTATCTATTCGTATTTTTTTGAAAAAATCGCAGGAAATTTCCCACGATTGATTTTTTTATTTTTATCAACAAATGAACTATTCTACTTCATTTGTTACAAAGACACCTTGTTGTTGATTCTCCCCATCACCAACAGGCACCCGTCCAAACAAATCTTCAAATAAGACAACATTTGTTTCCAGCTGAGTGACTTCTTCTTGTCCCAAAGAACGTCGCAATATATTCTGCATTTCCAACATATGCTCTCTCGAAACAATCTGGTAAGAAATCCCTTGCAACATCTCTCCCTCACCCTTCAACTGTTGTGATTCAATGGTTTTAAATGAATCTTTATAGCCCAACAAGCTTGGAATACTTTTCGCAGATAAATCAATATTAGTCTGCATATTAGTGCTTAAAGCTTTTAAGATAGACTGATAGTGACTAACGCTATTCAAACTAAGAACTTTTTCAACAACCTTTTGAATGACTTCACGCTGACGCTTCTGACGTCCGTAGTCTCCTTCTGGGTCTTGATAACGCATGCGGGAATAAACAAGCGCTTCTTCTCCATTTATTGTCTGTTCTCCAACACCAATAGAAATGGTGTTAAATTCTTCTTGGTCACTAATAGAAATTGGGAAACCTAGTGTATTATTAACCGTAATCCCCCCCACTGCATCTACTAATTGTTGCAATCCTTGCATATTAACCATAATGTAGCGATCGATATGGATATTCATCATCTTTTGAATGGTTGAAATAGCTAACTCTGCACCACCACCAGCATAGGCAGCGTTTAACTTCGCTTCCTCAATCTGGCCATCTTTATGCTGAATTTTAGTCAGGATGTCACGTTCCAAACTCAACATCATGGTTTTCTTAGTATGTGGATTCACCGTCAAGAGAATCATGGAATCACTATTTCCAGCCCATTGATCTGTACGCTCTACATTCCCAGTATCAACCCCCATCAAAAGAATCGTTAAGGGTTCAGTCGCCTCAATAACATTGGTTTCTTCTCCGATTTTTTTATAGGTTTTTGATAAGGTTTGTGTACCTTGCTGATAAATAGTATAAGCAAAAACACCCACACCCAAAACCGTCACAGCTAGAAAAGCTAGCACCATTCCAATAATTTTTTTAACCATATTTCTATTAATCTATCAGCCTACCCATCAGGTAAACATCGATAAATTCCCCTTCTTCTATGTACGCACCGCGCTCTTGTCTACCTTCAATTACAAAGCCATGTTTTTGATATAGATAAACTGCAGCCTGATTACGAGTTTGGACAGTAAGTTGAAGTCGACGAAGAATGCCACTAGCCTGTGCCCATTCTATGACTTCTTCAAGTAACAAACTTCCCAGCCCATTATTCCAATATTTCTTACCAATCACAATAAAGAGATCTCCAATATGACGAACTCTCTTGCGTTGATCAGCTGTGATATTTACAAGACCAGCAATTTCATCATTCAGCAAGGCCAGTATAGTGATTTGATTTTCCGAGTGAGCATGTTTATCCAAAAACAACTCCATCTCAGTATCTGTCATCAAAATGCCATTCCTGTCCAGACTGGTAAAATCTGTTTCTACACTGACACGATTTAAAAATGTCACTAATTCAGCCGCATCACTAGGTTCTGCTTCTCTAATGAGCAATTCATACTCCATGTTGAAGCTCCTCTAAGAGTTTTTCTGCACGCAAACCCTTTGCTTGGAAATGTAATCTGCGACCGTCTTCTTCTTTTAGAATTTCCAATTCTAAATAGGTATCTGGTAAGGCATCACCTAAAAGATGTCCCCACTCGATGACAGTTACCCCACCACCAAAGAGAAACTCATCCAAATCAATAGAATCCGCATCTCCCTCAATACGGTAAACATCTAGGTGGTAAAGCGGAAGACGACCTTCATACTCTCTTACGATAGTGTAGGTTGGACTCTTAATCATCTGAGTAATCTGTAACCCTTTAGCAAGACCTTTTGTAAATGTCGTTTTGCCTGCTCCAAGTTCACCAGTTAAAATTAAGACATCATTCTTTTCTAATAAATAGCCCAAACGTTCAGCTAAGGACTGTAACTCTTCTTCGTTTTTAGTGTACATGTTTCTATTATACCAAAAAGTTGTCCTTTGTCTAGGTATTATCTATGAATTCCATATTATAAATTGTAAAACTAGAACTATCTCTTTTTTTGTTCTTAAAATAGAAACAGCAAGAAGACAACTAACAAGATATCTCTCATCAAATGACTGTAAAATGAAACTTCCCAGCGAATGACTTTTGGCACCAACAGTCCTAGAAATAGCATTCCCAAGGCAATATAAAAGGTCATGGACAATAGCATCCAAGGATTTCTGAGAAAGATTAGAGTAGCTAGTCCACTAATAAAACAGATTTCCTTCTTTCCTAAAATCTTTTTCAATCCATTTAAATACTTCTGAATCGGTAAAAAGACTAGCAAATCAATACCAAATAAGAAAAAGAAACTAGGTAGAAAGGCTTCCACAAACCCTTCTACGGATGTATTTCCTGCAAGGATATGCTCTATGACAATTAAGGCTAAACCCAAAATGTTTACTAAGAGCAAGAGACTATACAAGAATTGTTGCTTATCTTCCTTAAAAACTGAATAAGATTGATTTCCCTGTCCTCTATAGTAGTTTACCCCTGCACCAATACTGGCAAGGAGCAACATGCCAATTAAATAATAGAAGCAGTTTTGATTTAACATCAAGGCCCAAGTCGATAAACTTAAACAAGAACAGCTACTAAGTCCAAAAACCGTCAGCAATAACAAAACACGAATTTGCTTTTTCATTTTTTCCATCATTCTTCCTCCCTTACTTGCTCTTATTATAGGCTAGAAATCCTCCCCATTGCTAGAATATTTCTCAACTGTCAGTTTTCTACTCTAAAATGCAAAAAAGTTTGATGCAAGTAACCCTTACATCAAACTTTTACTACTTTCCGTCAAACCAAAGAGCAATTTCTCGCTTAGCTGACTCTTCTGAATCTGACCCATGTACAACATTTTGGATAGCTTGGTTTTCACTAGCAGCTTTTGCAAAATCACCTCGAATAGTTCCTGGTAAAGCTTCTTCTGGACGAGTCGCACCCATCATAGTCCGCCAAGTTTCGATTACTTTGGGGCCTGAAATGATACCCACAAGAACAGGGTCTGAAGTCATAAATTCACGAATCGGTGGGTAAAAACTTTGACCAACCAAGTCCTGATAGTGCTGATCAATCAACTCTTCTGAAACCTGTGAACGCAACTCCAATTTTTCGATTGTAAATCCACGTTGTTCAATGCGTTTCAACACCTCACCCACTAATCCTCTTTTTACACCGTCTGGTTTAATGATAAAAAATGTTTGTTCCATACCCGTCTCCTTTGTCAGCTTCTTTCTTTTATTTTACCACATTTCATGGAAAAATGGAGAAAGTTTTCAGAAAAGAGAAAGAGAACCCGAAGGCTCTCTCATTCTCTTTTATTCTACTGTTTCTTCCACAGTTTCAACGGCAGTATCCACAACTACTTCTGTTGTTTCTTCATTCCCTTCTTCCTCTACTGGAGGATTAAGGTATTCTTCTTCGTTGACAGCTTGTGGTTCAAGGTTACGGTAACGGGCCATACCAGTACCAGCTGGGATGATCTTACCGATGATAACATTTTCTTTAAGTCCAAGGAGATGGTCTTTCTTACCACGGATAGCCGCGTCAGTAAGGACACGAGTTGTTTCCTGGAAGGAAGCCGCTGACAAGAAACTGTTGGTTTCAAGTGAGGCTTTGGTAATTCCCATAAGGACTGGGCGACCTGTCGCTGGAACTCCACCTGCGATAAGGACATCTTTGTTAGCATCTGTAAAATCATTGATATCCATAAGGGTACCCATGAGAAGGTCTGTATCTCCTGGATCCATGACACGGACTTTACGGATCATTTGACGAACCATTACCTCGATGTGTTTGTCACCGATTTCTACCCCTTGGCTACGGTAAACTTTTTGTACTTCACCGAGAAGATAAGTTTCAACTGACAAGACATCACGAACTGCAAGGAGACGTTTTGGTTGGATAGAACCTTCTGTAAGAGCAGCACCACGCGCTACTTGGTCTCCAACTTCAACACGCATACGAGCGGTAAATGGAACGACGTACTCACCTTCGCCAGTTTCACCCTTAACAAAGACTTTCTTGGTACGAGTTGATGCATCTTCTTCGATAGCAGTAACTTGTCCTTTAACCTCTGTGATAACCGCTTCCCCTTTAGGATTGCGGGCTTCAAAGATTTCTTGGACACGAGGAAGACCCTGAGTGATATCGGTATTTGAGGCAACCCCACCCGTGTGGAAGGTACGCATTGTAAGCTGTGTACCAGGTTCCCCGATAGATTGGGCAGCGATTGTACCGACTGCTTCACCAACTTCAACCGCATCACCAGTCGCCAAGTTGATACCGTAACAGTGACGGCAGACACCGTGACGAGTGTTACATGTAAATACGGAACGGATAGTCACTTCTTCCACACCAGCATTAACAATTTCACGCGCCTTGTCTTCTGTAATCAGCTCGTTTGGACCGATAATCACTGCACCAGTTTCTGGGTGTTTAACAGTTTTCTTAGTGTAACGACCGTTGAGACGCTCTTCGAGTGACTCGATCATTTCTTTTCCTTCTGCGATAGAGCGGATCAAAAGACCACGGTCAGTTCCACAGTCGTCCTCACGGATGATAACGTCTTGGGCAACATCAACCAAACGACGAGTCAAGTAACCTGAGTCGGCTGTCTTAAGGGCCGTATCGGTCATACCTTTACGGGCACCGTGAGTTGAGAAGAACATTTCGAGTACTGACAAACCTTCGCGGAAGTTTGAAAGGATTGGCAATTCCATGATACGTCCGTTCGGAGCTGCCATCAGACCACGCATACCGGCAAGCTGTGAGAAGTTTGAGATGTTACCACGGGCTCCAGAATCCATCATCATAACGATTGGGTTCTTAGGATCTTGGTTGGCAATCAAGCGTTTCTCTAGTTTTTCACGGGCAGCACGCCATTCAGCTGTAACGGCATTGTAACGCTCGTCGTCTGTGATCATACCACGACGGAATTGTTTGGTGATTTGTTCTACACGTTTATGTGATTCTTCAATGATTTCAGCCTTGTCATCAACGACTGGGATATCGGCAATACCCACTGTCAATCCTGCAAGAGTTGAGTGGTGGTAACCGAGGTTCTTCATACGGTCAAGTAGGGCAGAAGTTTCTGTCGTACGGAAACGTTTGAAGATTTCAGCGATGATATTTCCAAGGTTTTTCTTCTTGAATGGGGGGGTGAGTTCAAGTTTGCTGATTGCTTCCTTGATATCTCCACCAAGTGGCAAGAAGTATTTAGCTGGAACACCTTCTGTCAAGTTGGCATTGTTTGGTTCTTGCAAGTATGGTAGACCCTCTGGCATGATGTCGTTGAAGAGGATTTTACCAACTGTTGTAAGCAAGACCTTGTGTTTTTGCTCTTCTGTCCAAGGCTTGTTGAGGCTGTCTGTTGCGATACCAACACGTGAGTGAAGGTGAACATAACCATTACGGTAAGCCATAACCGCTTCGTCACGGTCTTTGAAGACCATTCCTTCACCTTCACGACCAGCTTCTTCCATCGTCAAGTAGTAGTTGCCCAAAACCATGTCCTGAGATGGAGTAACAACTGGTTTACCATCTTTCGGGTTCAAGATATGCTCAGCAGCGAGCATCAAGATACGAGCTTCTGCTTGGGCTTCTTCTGAAAGCGGTACGTGGATGGCCATTTGGTCCCCGTCAAAGTCGGCATTGTAGGCTTCACAGACAAGTGGGTGCAAGCGAAGGGCCTTACCATCAATCAAGACTGGCTCGAAGGCTTGGATACCCAAACGGTGAAGGGTCGGTGCGCGGTTCAAAAGTACTGGGTGTTCTTTAATTACTTCTTCAAGAATATCCCAGATACGCTCATCTCCGCGTTCCACCAAACGTTTAGCTGCTTTGACGTTTTGCACGATATCACGGGCAACAATTTCACGCATCACGAATGGTTTAAAGAGCTCGATTGCCATTTCACGTGGCACACCACATTGGTACATCTTAAGAGTTGGACCAACGGCGATAACGGAACGTCCTGAGAAGTCAACACGTTTACCGAGCAAGTTTTGACGGAAGCGTCCTTGTTTACCTTTAAGCATGTGGCTCAATGATTTCAGTGGACGGCTACCTGGCCCTGTGATTGGACGACCACGACGACCATTGTCAATCAAAGCGTCAACCGCTTCTTGAAGCATACGCTTCTCATTTTGAACGATGATACCTGGTGCATTCAACTCAAGCAAACGAGCCAAACGGTTGTTACGGTTGATAACACGACGGTAAAGGTCGTTCAAGTCAGATGAGGCAAAACGGCCACCATCCAACTGCAACATTGGACGAAGATCTGGTGGAATAACCGGAAGGATGTTAAGAATCATCCATTCAGGTTTGTTTCCAGACTTGTAAAAGGCATCCAAAACATCCAAACGACGGATGGCTTTGACACGTTTTTGTCCAGTAGCTGTTTTCAACTCTTCTTTGAGTTCAGCAATTTCTTTTTCAAGATCTACTTGTTTTAAAAGGTCTTGGATAGCTTCGGCACCCATCTTGGCAACGAATGATCCATAACCATATTCACGCAAGCGCTCACGGTATTCGCGCTCTGTCATGATAGACTTGTGCTCAAGTGGTGTATCCTTAGGATCGATCACCACATAAGCCGCAAAGTAGATAACTTCCTCGAGGGCACGAGGACTCATATCAAGGGTCAAGCCCATACGGCTTGGAATCCCCTTGAAGTACCAGATGTGAGATACAGGAGCTTTCAATTCGATATGTCCCATACGCTCACGACGAACTTTCGTACGCGTTACTTCAACCCCACAACGGTCACAAACAATCCCTCTGTAACGAATGCGTTTATATTTACCACAAGCACATTCCCAGTCTTTTGTAGGTCCAAAGATAACTTCATCAAAGAGTCCTTCACGTTCTGGTTTCAAGGTACGGTAATTGATTGTTTCAGGTTTTTTGACTTCTCCATAAGACCATGAACGGACTTTACTTGGAGAAGCTAGGGTGATTTGCATACTTTTAAAACGATTTACATCAACCACTATTTCTTCCCTTTCTATTCTAAGTGAACTGCTTATTCTTCAGCAGCTTCTTCTGTTGCTTCCGCTTTTGTTGCTTTCTCAGCTTCTTCAGCTTCAAAGGCTGCTTTAGCCTCTTGTGCTGCTTTTTCGCGGGCTTTTTCAAGGTCATCTACGTGGATGACATCTTCGTCCATTCCTTCATCCAAGTCACGAAGTTCCACTTCTTGGTCATCTTCGTCTAGGACACGCATGTCAAGACCAAGAGATTGCAATTCTTTGACAAGAACTCGGAAGGATTCTGGAACACCTGGTTTTGGAATTGGTTTTCCTTTTGTAATGGCTTCATAAGCTTTCAAACGTCCGTTGATATCGTCAGACTTATAAGTCAAGATTTCTTGAAGGACATTTGATGCACCGTAGGCTTCAAGAGCCCAAACCTCCATCTCACCGAAACGTTGTCCACCAAACTGAGCTTTACCTCCGAGTGGTTGTTGGGTAACAGTTGAGTATGGTCCTACTGAACGCGCGTGCAATTTATCGTCAACCATGTGGTGGAGTTTGATCATGTACATGACTCCGACAGAAACACGGTTATCAAACGGTTCCCCAGTACGTCCATCGTAAAGGATTGTTTTGGCATCGCTATCCATACCAGCTTCTTTAACAGTTGACCAAAGGTCTTCAGAACTTGCTCCGTCAAAGACTGGTGTTGCGATGTGAATACCAAGAGTACGAGCAGCCATACCAAGGTGAAGCTCCATAACCTGACCGATATTCATACGTGATGGCACCCCAAGTGGGTTCAACATGATATCGACTGGAGTTCCATCTGGAAGGTAAGGCATGTCTTCTACAGGAACGATACGAGAGACAACCCCTTTATTTCCGTGACGTCCGGCCATCTTATCTCCGACCTTGATCTTACGTTTTTGAGCGATGTAGACGCGAACCAGCATATTAACACCTGATTGCAATTCATCTCCATTTGCACGTGTAAAGATCTTAACATCACGAACGACACCATCGGCACCGTGTGGTACACGAAGAGAAGTATCACGCACTTCACGAGATTTATCTCCGAAGATAGCGTGCAAGAGACGTTCTTCAGCTGAAAGGTCTTTCTCACCCTTAGGTGTTACTTTACCTACAAGGATATCCCCTTCTTTAACCTCAGCACCGATACGGATAATACCCATTTCGTCAAGGTCTTTAAGGGCATCTTCCCCAACGTTTGGAATTTCACGAGTAATTTCTTCAGGCCCAAGCTTTGTATCGCGTGTTTCTGATTCGTATTCTTCAAGGTGGACAGATGTGTAGACATCGTCTTTCACCAAGCGTTCGCTCATGATAACGGCATCCTCGAAGTTGTAACCTTCCCAAGTCATGTAGGCAACGATTGGGTTTTGTCCAAGCGCCATTTCTCCATTTTCCATAGAAGGTCCGTCAGCGATGAAATCGCCTTTTTCAACGACATCGCCAACTTTTACGAGAGTGCGTTGGTTGTAGGCAGTACCTGAGTTTGAACGACGGAATTTTTGGATGTGGTAAACGTCCAATGAACCATCTTCACGACGAACTTCTACCTTGTCAGCATCTGCATAAGTAACTTTACCGTCATACTGAGCAATCACAGCAGCTCCTGAATCATGGGCTGCTTGGTATTCCATACCAGTACCAACGTAAGGTGCTTTAGGATTAATCAACGGCACAGCCTGACGTTGCATGTTGGCTCCCATAAGGGCACGGTTGGAGTCATCGTTTTCCAAGAAAGGAATACATGCTGTCGCAACGGCAACTACCTGTTTTGGTGATACGTCCATGTAGTCAACAACATTAGCTGGATACTCTTGGTTGACCCCTTGGTGACGTCCCATGACAACTTTCTCAGCAAATGTTCCATCTTCATTCAGACGAGAATTAGCCTGTGCTACAGTAAATTCATCTTCTTCATCGGCTGTCAACCAAACGATTTCGTTAGTAACAACACCTGTTTCACGGTCAACCTTACGGTATGGTGTTTGAACAAAACCATATTTGTTCAAGTGTCCGTAAGATGACAAGTTATTGATCAAACCGATGTTAGGTCCTTCAGGTGTCTCGATTGGACACATACGACCATAGTGAGTGTAGTGCACGTCACGAACTTCATATCCAGCGCGGTCACGTGTCAAACCACCAGGTCCTAAGGCTGACAAACGGCGTTTGTGAGACAACTCAGAAAGCGGGTTGTGTTGGTCCATGAACTGTGACAACTGTGATGAACCAAAGAATTCTTTAACTGCAGCTGTGACAGGACGGATGTTAATAATTTGTTGTGGTGTCAAGACTTCATTATCTTGAACAGACATACGTTCACGGACATTACGCTCCATACGAGAAAGTCCAAGACGTACTTGATTAGCAAGCAATTCACCAACCGCACGGATACGACGGTTTCCAAGATGGTCGATATCATCTACACGGCCAAGTCCTTCAGCCAAGTTAAGGAAGTAGCTCATCTCAGCCAAGATATCTGCAGGTGTTACGATGCGAACTTTATCATCTGGATTAGCATTACCGATGATCGTTACAACGCGGTCTGGATCAGTTGGAGCAACAACCTTGAATTTTTGAAGAACAACTGGCTCAGTTACAACCGCTGCATCATTTGGAATGTAAACAATCTTGTTCAAATCACCATCCAAATGGCTTTCAATACTTTCAATCACACTACGAGTCATGATTGTTCCAGCTTCTACCAAGATTTCTCCTGTTTCAGGGTCTACCAATGGCTCAGCAATAGTTTGGTTAAGCAAGCGTGTTTTAACATTGAGTTTTTTATTGATTTTGTAACGACCAACTGCTGCCAAGTCATAACGACGTGGGTCAAAGAAACGAGCCACAAGCAAGCTACGTGAGCTTTCAGCAGTCTTAGGCTCACCCGGACGAAGGCGTTCGTATATTTCTTTTAAAGCTTCGTCGGTACGAGAGTCCATTGGGTTCTTATGGATATCTTTTTCAACAGTGTTGCGAACCAATTCGCTGTCCCCAAAGATATCAAAGATTTCATCATCTCCTGAGAAACCAAGCGCACGAACCAAGGTTGTAAATGGAATCTTACGAGTACGGTCGATACGAGTGTAGGCGATATCTTTTGAGTCGCTTTCAAGTTCCAACCAAGCTCCACGGTTAGGGATAACAGTTGAACCATAGCCCACTTTACCGTTTTTATCAACTTTGTCGTTAAAGTAAACACCTGGTGAGCGGACCAACTGAGATACGATGATACGTTCACCACCATTGATGATGAAAGTACCCATTTCTGTCATGATTGGAAAATCGCCAAAGAAAACTTCTTGAGTTTTGATTTCGCCAGTTTCTTTATTGATCAAGCGGAAGGTTACAAAAATTGGTGCTGAGTAGCTAGCATCGTGGATACGAGCCTCTTCTAGCGTGTATTTTGGTTCCTTGATTTCATATCCAACAAATTCCAACTCCATTGTGTCTGTGAAGTTTGAAATTGGCAATACATCTTCAAATACTTCCTTCAGACCATGGTCTAGAAAATCTTTGAATGAGTCAGTTTGAATTTCAATCAAATTTGGTAAGTCAAGAACTTCTTTGATTCTTGAAAAACTACGACGGGTACGATGTTTCCCGTATTGAACGTCATGTCCTGCCAAGATGATTCTCCTTTGTAAATAAGTTCCAAGCCTTGTCAATCAGGCTTTTCTAATCGTCATATGGTTTTAAAAACCCCTATCACCGTGTCCTCTTGATGAATTTTCAGAATCTTTAAGTCTTTGTTACAAACACGCGAAATCCTGAAAAAAAGCACAAAAAGAGCAGCTAAATCTGACTTTTTCAGAAGATTTAACTGCTGTGAGCCTTGTCTGGACAATATTTCAGACAAAACCTACGACAAATGATTATTCATATTATACCCTATTTAGCTAGATTTTTCAAGGGGTTTAACAATTTTTTGACAAAATCTTTTCCTATAAGAAAGACTGGCTAAATCGTAGCAAAATTTGTTGCGATTTTTCTTTTAGTTTAATTTTAGGAAAACGCTTGCATCTCATTTTACTAAGTGCTATACTGATATAGAAATTTATTTATTGGAGAATCATTATGAGAAAAACACAATCTCACACTGAGAAAAAAATGGTTTACAGCATCCGTTCACTCAAGAATGGAACTGGTTCTGTCCTTATTGGAGCAAGCTTTATTCTACTTGCCATGGCTACACCAACTATCTCAGCCAACGAAAATACTACAACCACTAACTCAAGTATTAGTGAAACTACTACTGCCCTTACCCAACCTCTTACTGATGCAACAAACATCGCTGGCAAGAACGAAAGCGATTTTTCTTCACCCGATAGTGCAAACGCTTCCCTAAAGAAAACAGAAGAAAAACCTGCAACAGAGCCAACTACTCCTGCTGCAACTCCCGCCGATTCAGCCCCACAAACCGGACAAGATCGTTCAAGTGAACCAACTACTTCTACGAGTCCAGTAACGACTGAAACTAAGGCAGAAGAACCAATAGAAGACAACTACTTCCGTATCCATGTCAAAAAGCTTCCTGAAGAAAACAAGGATGCTCAAGGACTATGGACTTGGGACGATGTTGAAAAACCATCTGAAAACTGGCCTAACGGAGCCTTGTCCTTTAAGGATGCCAAAAAAGATGACTATGGCTACTACCTAGATGTCAAATTAAAGGGAGAACAAGCCAAGAAAATTAGCTTCCTCATCAATAATACAGCTGGGAAAAATCTAACCGGCGATAAATCGATAGAAAAACTGGCACCAAATATGAATGAGGCTTGGTTGGACCAAGAACACAAGGTTTTCTCTTACGAGCCACAACCTGCAGGAACTATTCGCGTCAACTACTACCGTACAGATGGCAACTATGACAAGAAATCTCTCTGGTACTGGGGAGATGTGAAAAATCCAAGTAGTGGTGAATGGCCTAACGGAACAGATTTTACGGCTACAGGCAAATATGGTCGCTATATCGATATTCCACTCAAAGATGCAGCTAAAGACCTTGGATTTTTATTACTAGACAGAAACAAACAAGGAGACGATGTGAAAATCCGTAAAGAAGATTATAAGTTCACAGATTTGAAAAATCATAGCCAAATTTTCCTAAAAGATGATGACGAAACCATCTACACCAACCCCTACTATGTGCACGATATCCGCATGACAGGAGCCCAACACGTAGGCACTTCTAGCATTGAGAGTAGTTTTTCAACACTTGTCGGTGCTAAAAAAGAGGATATCCTCAAACACTCCAACATCACTAATCACCTAGGAAATAAAGTAGCTATCACCGATGTTGCAATCGATGAAGCTGGTAAGAAAGTGACCTACAGTGGAGATTTCTCGGACACAAAACATCCTTATACCGTGAGCTACAACGCTGACCAATTCACTACCAAAACAAGCTGGCGTCTGAAAGATGAGACTTACAGTTATGATGGCAAACTTGGAGCTGACCTAAAAGAAGAAGGAAAACAAGTTGATTTAACCCTTTGGTCACCAAGTGCTGACAAGGTTTCTGTCGTTGTCTACGACAAGAATAACCCTGAAAAAGTGGTTGGAACTGTCGCTCTTGAAAAAGGGGAAAGAGGAACTTGGAAACAAACTCTAGATAGCACAAACAAACTCGGAATCACAGATTTCACTGGATACTATTATCAATACCAAATCGAACGTCAAGGTAAAACTGTTCTTGCACTCGATCCTTACGCTAAGTCCCTCGCTGCTTGGAATAGTGACGATACCAAGATTGACGATGCCCATAAAGTGGCTAAAGCTGCCTTTGTAGATCCAGCTAAACTAGGACCTCAAGACTTGACTTATGGTAAGATTCACAACTTCAAGACTCGTGAAGATGCCGTTATCTACGAAGCTCATGTGCGTGACTTCACTTCAGATCCTGCCATTGCAAAAGACTTGACCAAACCATTTGGTACCTTTGAAGCCTTCATTGAAAAACTAGACTATCTCAAAGACTTAGGTGTGACCCACATCCAGCTCCTTCCAGTCTTGTCTTACTACTTTGTCAATGAATTGAAAAACCATGAACGCTTGTCTGACTATGCTTCAAGCAACAGCAACTATAACTGGGGATATGATCCTCAAAACTACTTCTCCTTGACTGGTATGTATTCAAGCGATCCTAAAAATCCAGAAAAACGAATCGCAGAATTTAAAAACCTCATCAACGAGATCCACAAACGTGGTATGGGAGCTATCCTAGATGTAGTGTATAATCATACAGCCAAGGTCGATATCTTTGAAGATTTAGAGCCAAACTACTACCACTTTATGGATGCTGATGGGACACCTCGAACTAGCTTTGGTGGTGGACGCTTGGGGACAACCCACCATATGACCAAACGACTCCTAGTTGACTCTATCAAATATCTAGTTGATACCTACAAAGTGGATGGATTCCGTTTCGATATGATGGGAGACCATGATGCCGCTTCTATCGAGGAAGCGTACAAGGCCGCACGCGCCCTCAATCCACACTTAATCATGCTTGGTGAAGGTTGGAGAACCTATGCAGGTGATGAGAACATGCCTACTAAAGCTGCTGACCAAGATTGGATGAAACATACCGATACAGTCGCTGTCTTTTCAGATGACATTCGTAACAACCTCAAGTCTGGTTATCCAAACGAAGGTCAACCTGCCTTTATCACAGGTGGCAAGCGTGATATCAACACCATCTTCAAAAATATCATTGCTCAACCAACCAACTTTGAAGCTGACAGCCCTGGAGATGTCATCCAATACATCGCAGCCCATGATAACTTGACCCTCTTTGACATCATCGCCCAGTCTATCAAAAAAGACCCAAGCAAGGCTGAGAACTATGCTGAAATCCACCGTCGTTTGCGACTTGGAAACCTCATGGTCTTGACAGCTCAAGGAACTCCGTTTATCCACTCTGGTCAGGAATACGGACGTACTAAACAATTCCGTGACCCAGCCTACAAGACTCCAGTATCGGAGGATAAGGTTCCAAACAAATCTCACTTGTTGCGTGATAAGGACGGCAATCCATTTGACTATCCTTACTTCATCCATGACTCTTACGATTCGAGTGATGCTATTAACAAGTTTGACTGGACTAAAGCTACAGATGGAAAAGCATATCCTGAAAATGTCAAGAGCCGTGACTATATGAAAGGGTTGATTGCCCTTCGTCAATCTACAGATGCCTTCCGACTTAAGAGTCTCCAAGATATCAAAGACCGTGTCCACCTCATCACTGTCCCAGGTCAAAATGGTGTAGAAAAAGAGGATGTAGTGATTGGCTACCAAATTACTGCTCCAAACGGTGATATCTACGCAGTCTTTGTCAATGCGGACGAAAAAGCTCGCGAATTTAATTTGGGAACTGCCTTTGCACATCTCAGAAATGCTGAAGTTTTAGCAGATGAAAACCAAGCAGGGCCAGTCGGAATTGCCAACCCGAAAGGACTTGAGTGGACTGAAAAAGGCTTGAAATTAAATGCCCTTACAGCTACTGTTCTTCGAGTCTCTCAAGGCGGTGCCATTGTTGCCCCAGCTATGGAAGAAAAACCAGAATTTGATCTTTCTAGCTTAAAACAAGAACACGGTCAAAATAACAGCCAAGACAATATGTCAAACCGAGTAGTCAAACCGGAACAACAAACTCCAGCTCCACAAACTAAACCTGATTCTGCAAAATCAGATACAAAAGTAGCTGATGCGGAAAATAAACCTAGCCAAGCTACAAACGATTCACAAGCTCAACAACCAGCACAAGAAGCACAAGCATCATCTGTAAAAGAGGCGGTTCAAAACGAATCGGTAGAAAACTCTAGCAAGGATAATAGACCTGCACCCCTAGCTAAACAAGCTGAACTTCCAAATACAGGAACCAAAAACGATCACAAACTCCTGTTTGCAGGAATTAGTCTCCTTGCCCTTCTAGGTCTCGGGTTCTTGCTAAAAAACAAAAAAGAGAACTAAACTAGCCCTCCTATAGAAAAATCCCCCAAGCATTATAGCTCGGGGGATTAATTTTTGTACAATATTTGTTGTCCTAATAAACTTGATTAGGATTTTTTATTAAGCCTCTTTCATGGCAAAATAAGCCCGTACTTTGGGGGCAACTTGTGTGCCGAAGAGTTCAATAGCTCTCAGGACTTGTTCATGAGGCATGGAACCAAGCGGTAGGTGGAGCATGAAGCGGTCCAATCCTAAATTCTCAATCATACGAATTAATTTTTCTGCCACCTGATCTGGATTGCCCACAAACATAGCACCATTTGGTCCAACTTGCTCCAAATATTGCTCATAACGCAATTCCTGCCAGTGCGGACGGTCTTTGGAAATAGCATCCACCACTTGCTTGGTCGGATGGAAATAATCTTTCACAGCCTGCTCGCCATCCTCAGTAATCCAGCCCCAAGAATGAGCTCCAATCTTTAGTTCATGACTGGCATGGCCTGCTTCGCTCCCAATCTCACGATAAGCCTGAATCAATTTTTTAAAATAACGAGGATTACCACCGATAATGGCATAGACAATCGGTAGGCCTGCCTGAGCAATCTTCACTGTTGATTCGACATGACCACCTGTCGCTATCCACAAGGGTAATTTTTCCTGAACTGGACGAGGATAGACTTCTTTGCCAGAGATTGTTTGGGTCAAGCGACCTTGCCAATCTAGTTTTGTCTTTTCATTGACTAACTGAAGCAAATCTAATTTCTCATCAAAAAGAGCTTCGTAGTCTTTCAAATCATAGCCAAACAGAGGAAATGATTCCGTGAAAGAACCCCTTCCAGCCATAATCTCCGCACGTCCATTTGACAAAGCATCAATAGTGGCATACTGTTGGAACAAACGAATCGGATCCATGCTCGAGAGAATGCTGACTGCACTGGTCAAACGGATTTTCTTGGTATTGACTGCCCCAGCTGCCAGGACAATCTCTGGAGCTGATACTGCAAAATCTGCTCGATGGTGCTCACCAATACCATATACATCCAAACCAACCTTGTCAGCCAGTTCAATCTCTGCCACCAACTGACGAATGCGTTCGGCATGACTGTAAGTTTGCCCAGTCCCTTCAAGCTCCGTTGTTTCCCCAAATGTTGAAATTCCCAATTCTACCATTGCGATTCTCCCTGTCTATTTCTGTCCTTCAATTTGAAAAATTATTCTAACACGAATCTTGACTACAAGCAACCGATTTGCTCACAAAAAAAGCCTAGATAACTAGACTTTTTTAGATTATTCTACCGTTACTGATTTAGCAAGGTTACGTGGTTTGTCCACATCAAGGCCACGGTGGAGTGTTGCAAAGTAAGCGACCAATTGCGTTGGCACAACCATTGAAATTGGTGAGAGGTAAGGGTGGACGGTCGTAAGAACGATATCATCTGTATCTTTGGCAACATTTTCTTCTGCGATAGTGAGGACTTTGGCACCACGGGCTGCGACCTCTTGGATATTTCCACGAGTGTGGTTGGCAAGAACTGGATCTGACAAGAGGGCCAAGACTGGCGTTCCTTCTTCAATCAAGGCAATAGTTCCATGCTTAAGTTCTCCTGCCGCAAAACCTTCACACTGGATGTAAGAAATCTCTTTGAGTTTGAGACTTGCTTCCATGGCTACATAGTAATCTTGACCACGTCCAATGTAAAAGGCATTGCGAGTTGTTTCAAGAAGCTCACGAATCTTGGCTTCAATGGTTTCTTTCTCTGAAAGAGTTGATTCGATAGACTGAGCTACGATTGACAACTCATGAACTAAATCAAATGCTTGCGCTTTGGCATTGCCATTTGCTTCTCCGACTGCTTTTGCAAGGAAGGCAAGGGCTGCGATTTGCGCTGTATAAGCCTTAGTTGATGCCACGGCAATTTCAGGACCTGCATGAAGGAGCATGGTATGGTTAGCTTCACGTGAAAGAGTTGAACCTGGGACATTTGTCACTGTCAAGCTTGGGATTCCCATTTCATTAGCCTTAACCAAAACCTGACGACTATCCGCTGTTTCACCAGATTGGCTGATAAAGATGAAGAGTGGTTTCTTGCTGAGAAGTGGCATACCGTAGCCCCACTCAGATGAGATTCCAAGTTCAACTGGTGTATCTGTCAATTCTTCCAACATTTTCTTAGAAGCAAATCCTGCGTGGTAAGATGTCCCAGCTGCAAGGATATAGATACGGTCTGCGTCTTGAACAGCCTGGATGATAGCTGGGTCTACGACAACTTGACCAGCCTCATCTGTGTAGGCTTGGATGAGTTTACGCATAACCGTTGGTTGCTCATCGATTTCCTTAAGCATGTAGTAAGGATAAGTTCCCTTACCGATATCAGACAAGTCAAGTTCCGCAGTATAGCTAGCACGTTCACGACTGTTGCCATCATAGTCTTGAACTTCCACACTATCAGCCTTAACAATTACCAACTCTTGGTCATGGATTTCCATGTATTGGTTGGTTTCACGAATCATAGCCATGGCGTCTGAACAAACCATATTGTAGCCTTCCCCAAGACCAATCAAAAGTGGTGATTTATTTTTAGCCACGTAGATGACTTCAGGATCTTGTGAGTCAACCAAGGCAAAGGCATAAGAACCACGGATGATGTGAAGAGCTTTTTTGAAGGCTTCAAGAACTGACAAGCCATCTTCTTCTGCAAATTTTCCAATCAAGTGAACGGCGATTTCCGTATCTGTTTGCCCTTTGAAGTGGTGACCTGAAAGGTATTCTTCCTTGATTTCAAGGTAGTTCTCAATCACTCCATTGTGAACCAAGACAAAACGTTCTGTCTCAGAGCGGTGCGGGTGAGCATTGTCTTCCGTTGGTTTCCCGTGAGTCGCCCAACGAGTATGTCCGATACCAGTTGTACCCTCAACACCAGCTGTCTTAGCAGACAATTCTGCAATACGACCAACAGCCTTCACCAAATGGTTCTCAGCACCACCTAGGACAAAAATCCCCGCAGAATCATATCCACGGTATTCGAGCTTTTCAAGCCCTTGAATCAAAATATCAGTTGCATTTGTGTTTCCAACAACACCAACAATTCCACACATAGTATATACGACACAGGCCAGCTGTGCTTTCTCCTTAAAATTGGTATAGTCTAATTCCTCTTTTATAGAATCAGCAAAAACAGTATATACTTGTTTCTTTCACTTGTCAAGAGTAAAAATTGGTATAGTTCAAATTACGCTCCTGTTAGCAAAAGACTCTGACCAATTAGGATAATCAGTCAGAGTCCTTTTTAAAATCCATTATTCTCGCTTAATTCCTTGAACCAGTGCCCTGATTTCTTCAGACGACGTTCTTGCGTTTCCAAGTCTAATTCGACCAAGCCATAGCGATTTTTATAGCTATTGAGCCATGACCAACAGTCAATAAAGGTCCAGATTAAGTATCCTTTACAATTGGCTCCATCTTCAATGGCACGGTGCAGTTCACGAAGATGACCTTTTACAAAGTCAATACGGTAATCATCTTGAATCATTCCATTCTCACGGAATTTTTCTTCCCCTTCAACACCCATACCATTCTCTGTCAACATCCACTCAATATTGCCATAATTTTCCTTGATATTTTGGGCAATGTCATAAATCCCCTGCTCATAAATCTCCCAGCCACGGTGAGGATTGATTTTACGTCCAGGCATCACATAAGGCTCGTAAAAATGTTCTGGTAAGAGTGGACTCTCTGGATGCTTAGCAAATCGAGGTGCCATAACACGTAAAGGTTGATAGTAATTGACACCAAGGAAGTCCACCGTATTATCACGAATGATCTCCAACTCCTCCTCTGTAGCATCAGGCAAGAGACCGTGTTCATGCAAGATTTCTACCAACTCCTGTGGATAAGTCCCCAAAACAGACGGATCTAAGAAAGATTGGGCCTGAAAAAGGTCCGCAATACGAGCAGCCTTGACATCAGCAGGATGCTGGCTACGTGGATAAGCCGGTGTCAAGTTGAGGACAATACCAATCTTGGAATCAGGCAGAATCTCATGACATACCTTAACCGCAAGACTACTAGCCAGTTGCGTATGATAGGCTACCTTGACCGCCGCTTTGGCATCTACCTTGTGAGGATAATGGGCATCATAGAAATAGCCAAACTCTACAGGTACGATGGGCTCGTTAAAGGTAATCCATTGATCCACCAAGTCACCGTAAGTCTCAAAACAAAAACGAGCATAGTCTTCATAAGCCTTGACAGTTGCCTTATTTTCCCAGCCATCCCCGTCTTCTTGGAGGGCAAATGGCAGGTCGAAGTGATAGAGATTGACTAAAAGACGAATCCCCTTGGCCTTAATAGCCTCAAAGACCTGACGGTAGAAAGCCACCCCTTGAGGATTGACTTCTCCACGACCTTGCGGGAAAATACGAGACCACTGAATAGAAGTCCGAAAGGCCGTGTGACCAGTTTCTAACAGTAGCTCAATATCCTTTTCCCAATTTTCATAAAAGGTCGATGTCTTATCTGGACCAATCCCATTATAGTAACGATTTGGCTCCACTTGGTACCAATAATCCCAGAGATTATCTCCCTTACCGTCACCAGCTACACGTCCTTCTGTTTGTGGTCCAGAAGTAGAGGATCCCCAGACAAAATCCTTTGGAAATCTTAGCATACATTTACCTCTTTATCTAGTCATTTTTCCCATTATACAGAAAAAACAAGGTAAAAACTAGTTACATTTTTTCCTTGTTTTTCTTCTGATTATAGTTTTTATTTCTTGCTGAGGATTTCAAGCGTTTCAAGTAAGTTATCTGCATGAACTTCGATAGTATCACCAGTCGCTTTAATCTTAACTTCTACGATGCCATCGGCTGCTTTCTTCCCAACAGTGATACGGATTGGCAATCCAATCAAGTCACTATCGCTGAATTTGACTCCGACACGTTCGTTACGGTCATCTGTCAAGACTTCGTAACCAGCTCCCATCAAGCTTGCTTCAAGCTTTTCTGTCAAGGCTTGCGCTTCATCATCCTTGACATTGACAGTAATCAAGTGCACATCAAATGGTGCCAATTCTTTAGGGAAGTTGATTCCCCAAGCGTAACGGTATTCACCTTTTGGCGTTTTGTTAACAAAGAGGCGAGCGTGTTGCTCCATCACTGCTGAAAGGAGACGGCTGACACCGATACCGTAACATCCCATGATAATTGGCACAGCACGGCCATTTTCGTCCAAAACATCTGCTCCCATACTTGCTGAATAGCGAGTGCCGAGTTTGAAGATGTGACCAATTTCGATACCACGCGCAAAGTTAAGGACTCCTTGCCCGTCTGGGGAAATTTCACCCTCACGAACTTCACGGATATCCACATATTCTGCAGTAAAATCACGACCTGGATTCACACCGGTCAAGTGATAGCCATCTTCGTTAGCTCCCACAACTGCATTGCGAACATCTTGCACCTTACGGTCTGCGATGATTTTTACATTCTCTGGCAAACCAACTGGGCCAAGTGAACCGAATCCTGCTTGAACAACATTTGCCACTTCTTCTTCGCTAGCAACGTCAAAGAAATCTGCTCCCAAATGGTTTTTCAACTTGACTTCGTTGAGTTGGTCATTTCCAACTAGAAGGGCTGCAACAAGCTCACCATCTGCCATGTAGAAGAGGGTTTTAATTGTTTGTTCTTCTGG
>NZ_CAUQJA010000010.1:0-79238 GCF_963518475.1 uncultured Streptococcus sp.
TACCATAAATATCATGATGTAGAAAAAACCAGGTCTTAAGAAAGCTCGTAAAGCTAGCCAGTTCTCAAAACGTTAAGAACCAGCTACAATACAGCATTTACAACACTTCATGGTTCACACCATGGGGTGTTTTTTGGATGATTTTTAGCAAAATTCACACCATTTTTCACACCAAATCTGTTCTAGAATTATCCAAGATTACGGTATGCAATTTCTCCTATAGTCATTGGAACAACATTAGAAGTATTGACATAAATCTGAGTTGTACCTGTATCGCTATGTGTTAGAGCTTCTGAAATGTCCTCTAGTGATGTGCCAAATTGTTTGGCAAGAGTTGCACCCGTATGACGTAATTTATGAGGTGTAGCGTGTGTTAGTTCTGGATGACGTGAGGTAGTCAGAGTGTAGTGGACCGTTAACATTGCTCTTCATATCGATATAAGTAAAGACATACTGTTCATCAGATTGGATAATTCCAAATTTTGCTAGTTCTCTTTTTTGTTGCTTTTCCCATGACTGAAGTAAATCAGTTAGTTCAACAGGAATTCGGGAAATTGTTTTTTATTTCCTTAGGTTGGTATTAGTAATAGACTTCCTGCGAAACAAAAATATGATACAATAAAACTATGAATTATGAATCAAGTAAAGTATTAAGTGATGCACGATTTAAGCGCCTTGTTGGTGTTCAGCGCACTACTTTTGAAGAGATGTTAGCTGTGTTAAAAACAGCTTATCAACGTAAACACGCGAAAGGTGGACGAACCCCTAAGTTAAGCCTAGATGACCTCCTCATGGCTACTCTTCAATATATGCGAGAATACCGCACTTATGAACAAATTGCGGCTGATTTTGGTATTCACGAAAGCAACTTAATCCGTCAGAGTCAATGGGTTGAAGCAACTCTTATTCAAAATGGTTTTACGATTTCAAAAACTCATCTTAGTGCTGAGGATACGGTGATTGTGGATGCAACAGAGGTAAAAATCAATCGTCCTAAAAAAATCAACTAGCCAATTATTCTGGTAAAAAGAAATGTCATGCTATGAAGGCTCAGGCGATTGTCACAAGCCAAGGGAGAATTGTTTCTTTGGATATTGCAGTGAACTATTGCCACGATATGAAGTTGTTCAAAATGAGTCGCAGAAACATCGGACAAGCTGGTAAAATCTTAGCAGACAGTGGTTATCAAGGGATCATGAAGATGTATTCACAAACGCAAACTCCGAGGAAATCAAGTAAACTTAAGCCACTAACTCTTAAAGATAAATCCTATAATCATGTGCTATCTAAAGAGAGAATCAAGGTTGAGAATATTTTTGCCAAAGTAAAAACGTTTAAAATGTTTTCAACAAGCTATCGAAATCGACGTAAACGCTTTGGATTACGAATGAATTTGATTGCTGGAATTATCAATCGTGAACTAGGATTTTAGTTTCGCAGGAAGTCTAATAAAAGCCATTAATTATATATCAAATACAATCTATACTACTTATCAGTTAGTAAAAGATTTAAAAGATTTGACTAGTGAAACGATTGCTAGCGAGGTTCAGGATATGAGTGAAGAGCTACTCAAAAGAGATATTGCAATTGATAGTAGCCTAGTTCATTATGATGACGGTCTTCTTTTGGGAAGTTTAATCAATATTGAGGATAGCTAAGGAACACGACGAGTGTTATCTAATTTATCATATGAACTAACGCTTATGCATTTTTCACAGTTTCATCAAGGTTATGAGGTAGTTGGTATTTTACAATCTTTGCGACAAAAGTAATTGAGTTATTTATTAAGCAAATTATGATGATTGGAGTAATTGTGTTGAGAAATAATATAAAACGCAATCAACTTTTAAATTGATTGCGTTCTGTTTAGTTTTATTCTTTTCCATAAAGGTAACGACTAGCAATTAACCAAGTAGCAATATACATTATCACGTTAACCAAAAATGCGATAACGATGACTATATTCCAATCATGGGATAAATTAGTAGTTACAATCCCCATAATTGTTGTACCAAAAAGTCCACCAATCTGTTTGTTAGCGTTTAGAGTTGCACCAGCAATTCCAGATAATTCTTGACCAGCAGCTTCCATAAGAATGGTTGTAGTTGCTGGAGTTAACACTCCGATACCTAGACTCATTAAAGAAAATAAAGGAATTAGGATGTATAGTTGAATTTCATGAAAAAGAACTCCAATTCCAAAAATTCCTGCTGCTCCTACAATGGCAAAAATAATTGAGACAGTAGCGAGGCTTCCCACGGAAAATCGTTTTACAGCACGTGCGTAAAATAAATTACCAATAATTAAGACAATCATTCCTGGTAGAATGAGGAGTCCAGAAACCATTGAGGAAAGGTTTAAATAAGTTTGAAAATAGAGTCCTAGCACCAAAACAATGCCATATAGTGAAATGTTAACTACTAAACCTAATAGATTAGAGACAATAAACTTAGCATTTTTTAATAGTTGGTGGGGAACAATAGGTGCTTTACTTTTTTTATCGTGGACTACTAAACCAATAGCAAATAATATAAATAGGAGAAGAAACAATAAAAGATTTGAGTTACTATAACCATATTGATTCCCTTCAACAAGGTAAATAACTAGACTTCCGATAGTTGTAACCAGAAATATATTACTAAAGATGTCAATTCTGGTCTTTAGATTGGCAATATTATTTTTCACGAGAAGTAATATTGAAATTACTGTCAAAATTCCAAATGGAATATTGACCAAGAAAATACCCCTCCATCCGAAGTAGTTAATTATTAGTCCACCAATAAAAGAACCAGTACCGGTTGCAACAGAAATAATTGCTGTCCAGATTCCTAACATACGTGCTCTTTTAGTAGAATCGGGGTATGAAATGAATAAAAGTGCTAATGAACTTGGCATAAACAAAGAAGCACCGAAACCTTGAATGAATCTAAGTATAATTAATGTTTCAATATTTGGTGAAAAAGAGCACCCAAACGAGGCAAGTGTAAAAATTGTCATTCCAACTAATAAAATTCTTTTAGCACCATATTTTGTTGTTAGATTTCCTGAAAGTAAGAGCAAAGAGCCTAAAGCTAGTGTATAGGCGTTAATAATCCAAATGGATTGCTCTAATGAGACGCTCATAGCTGTCTCAATATGAGGCACTGCAAGAACAACTCCGGTTGTATCTAGGACCGCCATAATGTATCCTAGCGAAAGAATAAAAAGTAGATAAGCTGGTGCTTTTGTATTTGTTTTTTTCATCAAGCTTCCTCCGTTATTTCATCAAACCAATTTTCATTTATCAATCAAAAGCAATATATTTAACTTTCTGAAAATATTTTACTTGAGTATATCCAGTACCAAAGTATCTTCCATCAGCGCAACCGAGAATATCTTCAATACGGTCAAACTTAGTTATAATATCCATAGTAATTTCCCCTTTCAAGTGATATAATTAGCTTACCATGTAATTATTTCTGAAACAAGAAGGGAAAAAAAGTATAGTAACTATCAAAAAAGGAGGAAATGAATGGAGACTTGCAAGATGCAATCTTTGAAAAAATCAATTTGTCCAGCAAGAAGGGTCTTGAATTTACTAAAAGGTAAATTTACTCTTGAGATTTTATCTGAAATTATTGATGGTAATACACATTATGGTAGTCTTTTGCGTAGTGTAGAAGGTATTAATCCGAGAATATTAGCTCAACGGTTACATGATTTCGAGAAAGAAGGTATTTTATCAAGAAAAGTTTTACCGACATCGCCTCCACAGGTTGAATATAAAATGACAAAAAAAGGTATTGCTCTAAGAAGTATCGTTGAAGAAATGAAAAAATGGGAGCAAACTTATGGTGATTAAATCAAATTAACATAATTTATTATTAATATTTTCTATAAATAGAAAATGTAATTCTGAAAGATTTGGTAACCTTGTTAATCAAAGAAACGTAAAAACCTAGTTCAAATATGTGACTAGGTTTTTTTGGCTCTATAATTTTTGTCGTGGGTAAGACCATAGGTAAAAACAGGCAAAATAAAAAATCATCTAAATAGTGGTGTGAACTTTTGGGTAAAATCTAGCTCAATTCGTGTATTTTAGGGTAAAATTCACACCACTCAATTGAAAGTTACTCAAATTAGATGAAATATTTCTTTCTGAAAACGTGGGGAAACATTGATATTAAGCATATATTGAAATTCATTCAAATACGAGATGTTCAAACCAGGTCTTAAGAAAGCTCGTAAAGCATCACAATTTAGTAAACGTTAATAAAAAGTCTATTGAGACAATCTTTGTACGGACTTTTTGGTTCAAGTCTGTTCAAATTATCCTTTGGATAAAGAGCTTAATAAATTTAAGGCATCAGCGTCTTGCTGGTGTCTTTTTTCTATACTTTCTAAAAAAATTTGCCCTAAAATTACCCTACTTGTTTTTAAGATGTTGGTAGGCAACTTGTCCAGCAGATAATGGAACTATGTTTGAAGCATTAACATAAGTTTTAGTTGTAATTGTATCGCTATGAGTTAATGCTTCAGAAATGGCTTCTAAGCTCATTCATGCCTTTTTAGCAAGTGTCGCTCCTGTATGTCGTAATTTATGAGGTGTAGCATGTTTAAGTTCTGGATGACGACGTTTGACAGATTTCATTTTATTATTAAGATAGTCAGAGTGTAGAGGGCTATTAACATTACCCTTCATATCGATATAAGTAAAGACATATTGTTCATCGGATTGGATAATTCCAAACTTTGATAGTTCAGCATTTTGATGTTTTTTCCATATATTTTGTTAGGATTTGGGTAGAATCATTGATAACAGACTGTTACAAATCTAGTTAGCTGTATGATTTATGATTATCTACTTTTCTAGTAACCAATCTATGATATTTTTCTTCTCAATTCCATTGTAATTGGCTGTTGGCTGAATCGTATCCATTGTTAATAGATACTTGGGGAATTGATCTTTAATGGCTTCTAGTGGTCTAAGTTCTCTGTCTAGTGTTTCTGGAACAAGTGTTGTTTCACTGACCTGATAATAAGCGTAGTGACCAAGATCAGTTACAACAACAAAATCAACCTCATATTTATCTAAATTACCAACATATACTTGTGAATATCTACGTCTCAATTCCAAATAGACAATATTTTCCAAGATATGCCCAATGTCTTCTTTGTGGTCTGGTAATAAGAGATGTCGTAAACCTAAATCAACGGGATAATATTTTTCTAAGCGTTGCAATAATGCTCTACCTTTTACATCAAAACGTGGAACGGAATAAAAAAGTAAACTATCTGTCAAAGTTGTCAAATAATTTTCCAAAGTATTATGGGATATTGAAACATTTTGGCTGACTAGGGTATTGCGAATCTTATTTGTTGATATTAAGCTACCTGTACTACTGAGAAGGGTTCGGACAATGCGCTCAATAATCGTAGGATTTGGATTTCCCAATCTAGTGACAATATCATTTAACAGTATGGAGTTATATATTCCTCTGAGATAGTCAATTTTTTCAGCGTAAGATGATGTTTGCAATAAGTAAGGGAAAGCACTAAAGAGATAATTGTTAAAAATTTCTGTTGTATTCAGATTCTCTGAGAGAGATTGACCTGATAGGTATTCTTCAAATGATAAAGGAAGAACCTCTATCTCAACATAACGCCCAGTCAAATTTGTTGCTAATTGGCTACTCATAAAGTAGGCGTTTGATCCAGTCAAATAGAGGTCAACATTTGGCAAGATGAATAGACTATCTGCTACCAGTTCAAATTTTTCAACATGTTGAATTTCATCTAAAAAGATATAGTATGTTTTTTCCTCAACTAATCTTTCTTTTATATAAGCGAATAATGTTTGAAAATCTCGCAGGTCATAATAACTCAGATCTTCAAAATTGATGGATATGATTTGATCCTCGTCTACTCCAGTTGCTAGTAACTCCTCTTTATAGAGTTGAAAGAGAACAGATTTACCAGCTCGTCTAACTCCACTCACAACTTTGATGATTTGGCGGTTACGATGTCTTCTTAAAAAGTCTAAATAATGTGGTCTTTTAATATAGTTCATAATAGTTACCTCAAAGATAGTATAATACAAATAGTAACTATTTTCAAATATTTAGAAATAATATTTAATTTATTTGATTAATTTCAATTTATTAGAAATAATATCTAGGTCTATTTAAATATCTTCAGGATAGAAAAAGAAATTGCACTGGCACGAAGAAATTGTACATCATCTTTGTGATACAGTATTTCGTATTTCTCAACTACATAAGCTCCGAAAACTAAAATGTGATAACCCTTTGATAACCTCTCGATTTTCAAAAGGATTATATATGTAAATATTGAGGATTTATCTCTTAAAATTACTTGATTTTAGTGATAATTTACCATAAATATCATAATGTAGAAAAAACCAGGTCTTAAGAAAGCTCGTAAAGCATCACAATTCTCAAAACGTTAATCAATACGATTATATCAACGTTTACAGACATTCAAGAATTTTCTCTTGGATGTCTTTTTTTGTCTAAAAACAAGAAATTTCTCTGAAAATTTCCCTGAGTTATTTCAAATATCTATAAAAGTAGGTTTCTGGATTATCTAAGTAATTTAATTAGTTTTATTGATGAGTAATTTTACTATTTTTACCACTGTAAATTATGTATTAACAAATACTCTATGATTTGAGATTAAATTGTTTATAAGTATTTACTTTAGATTTACTTAAGTTTGAGGTCTATTATAAATAAAAATAAATGATATACTAATGGTAGTATATTTAGATTTAAAATCTATACAAAGAGAATATGAGGAAAGTCAAATGAGTAACTCTTTTTTATTAGAATATGATCTTGAATCTTTGTCTAAAGCTATTTATTCTATTACTTCATGGTTTCCAAATAGGAGATTTTTAGGAATAGTTGATAAATTGAATAGAGATTTTATTAATAATGAAAGTAAGATTTTAGGGACTACTAAAATAGATTCATACAGCAAATTTGTAGACTTTTATAAAAAAGCAATCGAGTATTATATACCTGAATACCCAAAAGAAGATTTCCCTGTTGATACTGGAAATGTAAGGTTCTATTCAAATGATAGATTTCATAAAATATTTATAGGAAATGGCAATGAAGATACTTATGAAACTTCATTTGTAATAGAATCTTTAGTGCATGATTTTAAGCAATTCAAAGAAATATGGTATGAGATACTTGAATATGAAGATTTAATTATTTCATCCTTAGAACCATTTAAAAGTGAGTTTACTCAAGAAAACTTTGAATGTCCACCTGAGAGTTATTTTAATTTTATATATCAAAATCATGAGCTTTTTTATGATAACGAACTTGCACAGTATTTCAAAACATTCAAAAGTAATAATGCTGAGTTATATCCATTATTTACTCCTGTTAATAACTTTCCCATATTTTTACCAGTTATGAAAGATTGTTTTATGGAGAGAATAGAAAGCGAAATAGAGGAATCAAAGTTTGAAGAATCTATTTGGTTAAGCTTCTGGAGCAGACTAAATTGTAATTTTACAAAATTCTTTGAACGAGAAGGAAATTCATTTTATAATCTGAGGTTAATTAACAAAGAGGCTAAAGAAAAGATTGATTTAAAAAATACATTGGCATTTTTAAATGAAGATAGATTAATTGTTTTAGAGCCAAGCCAAAATAAAATTTCAGATCACTTAAAAAAAGGAATTATTGATAATACTTACCAGATAGCAGGTCTTTGTCAAGATGGAGAAGTTAGAGGATTTGAGTTTAAGTCCCAGAGCAATATTATTTTTGTTGGGGTTGAAACCAAGAGTATATCTCCAAATATCGCTAAAACATTCCTATTTGGAGATGATGATGAATATGTATTAAATGCAAGTAGTATTATAGGAATAATTAACAATGCGAATTCAATAAAAGAAATCGTTGATTTTTTTATAGCTTATAACAATAATCAAGATAGAATTATGTCTTTCTCCAATGGAGATGCTTTATTTCGAATGTGGCAATCATCAAATCAGATGATTAATGATGGTGCATTGAATGTAAATATGTCTTTCTTACCCTATGAAAGTGTTCATTATAATATGGAAACGTTTGATAAAATTGTATTAAACTATCCATTTGAAATAGGGGGAGAGTTTTATAATATTCATGGTTGGAAAATAGTTGATAGGGAACAAACTGATTTGTCACTTATTTCAAAAGCTCATCTTGGATCAATTGATATATTTTCAGAGAATCATAAAAAAATTATATATCGGGAGTTATATTTTATTTTAGAAGATATAAATATCTATGATTACGAACAAATAACATCTTTTAACGAAATTGTTTTAAATGCTTTATATCATAATAAAGAAGCAATTTTATCAAACTATGAAAAAGAAACTATGGAGATTAATTTAGTATCTAAGTCTGTGCTTGATAGAAATGCTAATTTTAGATGTCCGATACAAGAAACGAACTATTTTAATAAAATAGTTTTTGTTAAAAATTCCAAATATCAGATAACTTTATTAGCTCCTAGATGGAATAAAATATTTGCTGATAATCTTTCCAAATCAACATTGGAATTTGAAAATACAATTCTAATAAATTTACTAGACGGTTTCCTTTTTAAGGATAGAGTTTTGTTATTTGAAAAAATTAAAGAAACAGACAATGAGAAACGAACTTCAAGCTTATTTGAAGTTAGGGTTGAATATTTTATTCAGCCTCATTTAGAATTCTCAGCTCCTAAAAACTATTCTTTTAAAAGAGTCAGGAAAAGTATTGCTAACATCATTAAAGAACTTGGATTAGAGCCAGGTATATATTGTGAATCAGACATAGTTGCTATCGTAAGATGTTTTAGAAATAAAATACGCGAAGACTTAGTTTCTATGATGTCATTGTATAATCAGTATGACTTGATACTTAAACTACAAAATATATTATCTTTAATTATTTTTAGTATTGATATCCACCGCAGAAGATTAACTACATTTTCAGATAACGGAAATCTTCAAACTGTTAAATTAAATAAATTTCGAGAACAAACGATTGATTTACGTGAAGAGGCCCGCGTTTATAAACCAATATTAGAATATCTTATTGAAGAGAATTTAGTAACAGAAAGGGATGATGACGCATTAATTCCAAGTGATGATATTGTTGATGAATTGATTGCTTATGGGAAATACATATTAGATTTTCAACTTCTTTCTGATGCCTATTCGTATGGTGCTAGCAATTGGTTTCAGTTAGAGATTGAAGATAATTATGTTGTAGATATTTCAGAAACGGAAAAGTACTTACAATTTGTTGATGAAATGATAGAAATCAAGTATAAATATGGTGAATACGCAAGTAGAGATAAGAAAATTGACAATAATATAATTGGTCTGGTTAAGAAATCGTTCTTTCAAGATACGAAAGTTGATTTTGATTCTTTTATTTGTTTCCTCTCCATATTTTCAAGTAATAGTCATATTTTAAAATTAAAAAATCAAAAATTACTGATTGTAAAAGGAAATGTTGTAACAGGTAAAATAGAAGATTTGGCTAAATATTTTGAAGAGAATTCGGACTATTCAATTGAAATCTTTTATGGTGTTTTGAAATTCTTAGTTATAGAAAAGAAGAAAATTACTACTAATGGAGTAATTCCAATATGGGAGAAAAAGAAAAGAGATAATAAATTTTCTGCTAAACCTATTATTGTTAATCATAATAGCATTATTTTTTCACCTATTATTCTTGATAGGTTGGCAAAAGATTGGACAGAGGGAATGATGAACTTCATTTTACCATATGATATTGGTATGCAAAATACGCTAAATACAATAAATAGTTGGAAAAAATTTTACGAACAACAGATAGTCCAAAATCTTAATGGCTTATTTAAAGATAATAGGTACGTTACTCATATTGATCAAGAATTATATAAATTAGATATTAAAGGAAATCATCCTAGAAATTTAGGAGATTACGACCTAATTGTGATAGACAATAAGCTGAAAGAAATATTATTATTTGAAGTTAAATATATGCGTTTAAGTCAGACTATGAAAGATAGTATGGGTGATCAAAAAGAATACTTTTTTGGGGGAAAGGCCAAAGGACTAAAGTTCAAACGACGAGTAGAGTATTTTGAAGAGAATCTAGATGTAATTTGTAGAAATATCGGATTAGAAGAGAGATACTCATTAAAATCATATTTCATTACAAATAAACTAATAAAATCAAACTTTGTGGAATTTCCATTTGAAATTATTAGTTTTAATGAATTTAAATCTCTCAATAATAATTGAATTTCTTTATAAAATTTGAACAGGTTATCAAAGTATTCATTTTCTAAAATTGATAAAAGAGATTTTGTATATATTAACTTCTAAATTTATTTCTCACAAAATGTAGTCATTTGGTTGATTTTTACAGTAACACATCGAAATTCTAAATTTCAAAAATCACTTTAAATCAATATTTTTCGTCATAACTGACGAGTAGTGAATGTCTGCTTGACTTCTGTCGGTAAAAACCAAATAAGGTAAATTTTTGATATTCTGGTTCGATTTTTACTTATTTTTGACGAAAATTTACCTTATTTTGATGCAATTACTTGAAATTAGTTGAAATTTTATTTTCTGAAAACTAGTGAGAACGTTGATTTTAAAGCATTTTGAAATTAGATGAAATAAGTGATGCCCCAACCAGGTCTTAAGAAAGCTCGTAAAGCATCACAATTTAGTAAACGTTAATTCAAAAGAATTACGATACTTACAGAGAGCACCTTTCGGGGTGTTCTTTTTTATACTTTCTTACTAAATTGGTGCAACTGACACAGTTGTTGCGATTTTAGTCGCTTGCAAATGCGGTTGCAACCGGACCCAGTTGGCTCAAAACGTTAATCAATACGATACTATCAACGTTTCAAATCACTTAAAAGTTTACTTATTGTTTCTTTTTATATTCTTAAGAAATCAAAAGCAACATAAGTCGTCAGCTCTTTATTATAAAAACATTAATTAGCACTCTAGTATTATCTTGAGTCTAAAATCAGTATTTGGAGTTGTGCGAAATCAGTTTTTGAATTTTGTCTAGTCTTACTTCAGTTTCCCCTGAAGTTAAGTTTTTACTCAGCATCATTAGTTAAAAAGGAAAAAAGAATGCGTTTTATATTTGGGTTTGAGGTTTATAAAATAGGATTAACGTTCTGAAAAATTAGATATTACAGACAAAATAAAATATTTAAAAGCTACAGAGAAACATGGTATAATGTAACTAAAGGAGGTAGCATATGTCCTTAGATATAGATAAAGAAAAGATGACAATCATGGGAGTAGCTTTTGAAAACCGCTCCGTTTTTAAGAGTGTTTGGTATGCTTTAAGTACAAATATGATTGAAGGATGGCGACCTACGGTTAGTGATGTTGAAAAATTACGAGATGAAGCTCTTGCTCTGGGGATGGCTTAATGAAGCGTAAATGTTATGATTCTTATGACTATATTGATCCGAATAATTTATATACCTATCCAGATTCTTCAGTTCTAAGAAATAAGCAGGAAGAACGAGATGAACAAAAAGCACGTGAGCTTGAATATCGTATGGTTGCTAGTAAGAGTTTGAAATTATTTATCAATCCTATCCCAGTTTATAGTGTAGAAGATATATTGAAAATTCATCAATTTTTGTTTGAAGATATGTATCATTGGGCAGGTGAATTTAGAAAAGTCAATATTTCAAAAAGTGGTAATGCTTTTATGCCGATTCAGTCTTTCGATACAGCACTTACTTACCTTAATAATTTGATAGATAGATTTCATGACAATGCCAATAGTAGAAAAGAAGTCGTTCACTTATTGGTCGAAATTTTAGATAATCTCAATTATTTTCATCCATTCCGTGAAGGAAACGGTAGAACGCAGAGGGAGGTTATTCGTTCTTTAGCTTTGATGAAAGGTTTTGAATGTGAAATATCAATTGGTGATGATGATGAGATTTATCATTTATATATGGATGGTACAGTTTATGGAGACAAAACTAAATTAACGAAGTTATTTGAAAAAATTCTTTTCAAGTTATGAGTTTATACATTCGACTACCCTGGATAAGAATGCTCTATTGTACTAGAATATTTTATGTAATCTGCACCTTAAAAGTTAGATTTTTTCTATTTAACTTTTAGGGTGCAGTTCATTTTGCTATGGCATGATAGTAAACCTTATGAGGTTTTGTAGCAAGTATTCAAATAAAAAGCGCATACTATCAGGAATGTATGTACTGCCCCCCAAAAGTTAGACAATTAATTTATCCAAAGGATTTAGTTCTGTATTGTACAGGGCTAAGTCCTTTTAGTTTTACCTTAATTCGTTTATTGTTGTAGTAATCAATATAGTCTACAATGGCTTGTTCCAATTGGTTAAGCGACTGAAACGACTTCTCATAACCGTAAAACATCTCCGATTTCAGAATGCCAAAGAAGGACTCCATCATACCGTTGTCTGGGCTGTTACCTTTACGTGACATGGATGCTTGAATTCCCTTACTCTCTAGGAACCGATGATAAGAATCGTGTTGGTATTGCCAACCTTGGTCACTATGGAGAATCGTATTCTCGTAGTGTTTCTCTGTGAAGGCCTGTTCCAACATCGTTTTTACTTGTTCTAAATTAGGAGAACAAGAAAGATTAAAAGCAATAATTTCGCTGTTAAAGCCATCTAAAACAGGCGATAAATACAATTTCTGCGTGCTATTTGAAATGGCAAACTCTGTCACATCCGTATAACACTTTTCCATTGGTTTGGCTGCTTCAAATTGACGTTGAATAAGGTTATCTGCTTTCTTGCCAACATCTCCTTTATGAGAAGAATATTTTCGTTTCTGTCGCATTTTAGCTTGTAAATTGAGTACTTTCATCAAGCGTTGAACTCTTTTATGATTTACCAGATAACCACGATTTCTTAGTTCTAAATGAATCCGACGATAACCATAATTTCCCTTGTGTTCGATAAAAATGGATTGAATTTCAGCTTTAAGCTCTTGGTCCTTATCTGGTTTATCTAGCTGTTTCAAGTGATAGTAGTAGGTCGAACGAGCTAGTTTAATGGCTTTTAGAAGAATATCTAACGAAAACTCAGTCATTAATTCTTGAACAATTTCTGTCTTTCTTCTTTCTCTTTTTTCTCCTTCAATCGGAGTTCTCTTAACTTTTTTAGGATGGCATTCTCCGCTCTCAGGTACTCATTTTCTGCTTGAAGACGTTCTAATTCTGTCCTCTCTTCAGGTCTCGTTTTTGGCTTACGTCCCATTTTAGGTACTCTCCCTCTTGTTTTCTCAACAATAGTATACCCGTTTTTCTTGTATTGTGCTAGCCAATTAAGAAGTATCGTACGACTTGGGAGACCGTATTCAAGAGAAACTCTATCTTTAGTCCAGCCTTCATGTAAGACTTTATGAATCATTTCTTGTTTTAAATCAGGAGAATAGTAACGATTTTTTCCTTTTTTGACGAACTCTATTCCGTAACGATCAATCAATTTAATCATATACCTAAGATTAGAATTGTTTATCCCAAATTTATTTGAAAGCTTCTCTAAGCTATATCCTTGTTTTCTAAGTTCATAGATCTGAACTTTATCATCATAAGTTAATTTCATAATAAAAACACCCCAAAAGTTAGATTTTTTCTGTCTAACTTTTGGGGTGCAGTTCAGTAAAAGCTTGATAGCATACGTTTTATCCTATTATCCTAGAAATATTTACTGGGTTTTCTTTTCAAACTGACTTTTTAAGAAGTTGCCTTATCAACAATTTTAAAGAAATTTTTGAAGCTATCTTTGGAAAAACTGTAGAATTTCAAAAATTACTATAGACCTTGAATTTTACTTATCATTTCAATGATTTAGATTGCTTACATTTTATTTTGATATGTTTTACGGTAATCTCCAGGAGAAAGTCCAGTCCTTTGCTTAAAAATTTTAGTAAAGTAAGAATAATTATCATACCCTACTTGACAGGATACTTGTGATATCGAGATATTTGTTTGAGATAGGAGAGATTTAGCAGCATTAATGCGCTTATCCGTTATATATTTAACAAGAGTTTCTCCAGTTTCTTTTTTAAAAATTCTAGCTAAATGATCTGCACTGAGATAAACCATATCTGCTAATATAGAACGATTTATATCTTCATAGTAGTGATGATCTATGTATTCGAGAATGCGTTGAATACTATTTTTTTGGTTTTCAAGGTTTGTTGCAAATTTCTTAGCATGTGACCAGTAATAATCAAAGTAATCCTGAAAAGATTCAATTGAATGAAAGCGTCGTTGGAATAGGAAATCATGAGTGCTGTTTTGGAATAATTTATGAGCTGAAATTCCATTTTGATCTAGATATATTCCTATTTGTTGAGTCCAATCTAGTAAAATTTGTTGTAGTGTGAAAGTAGGAATTTGAGAATTATAAGCAAGTGAATTAATTTTTTCTCTTAATTCGTATTCACTTAAGGTATCTAAAAAAGTAATTGAAAGAGTTTCTGTTTTAAAAGAAGTTGGAAAACTATGTGGAACACATGTAATAGTATTCCAATAAGAAACATATTGTTCATTATAAGTGTAGAGTTCTTTGGTATGAAATAAAATATCGGATAGTTTATGGCAACTCTTATATATAATGTTTGAGTATTTGCTAAAGTTATTAGAAATTTGAGAATGAATCTCATATGCTAATTTGTCACTACGTTTGGAAGAGTCTACTCTAAAGAGACAAACATATTGATCGACCTGGCTTTCCATCTTGAACAAACTTATCAGCTTATTAGAAGGTTGTGAAATTCTTTGAAGTTCTCTTTTTAGTTGAGAAGTCCATGATGGAGTTTCTGCAGAATAATCTTCTTCATTAAGATTGATTGTTAAAACTGCAAGAAAAAAATACTGGTGTTTTTGAAGAATAAAATCTTGTTTGCTTGCTATATTTTCTAGCTCATCAATGCGAGAAATTTGAGGTTTTCTAAGGTAATCATACCAGAAGTTATCTTCCATTTGTAAAAGTGCATCATTTTTTCCGTTTAAGTTATGATTCTCAATTTTACTAATGGCTTTTTGGATAATAAATTCTAATTTTTCAAAATTAATAGGTTTTAGATAGTATTCGAAACTTTGCAATTCAATTGCTTTTTGAGCATAGTTGAAGTCGGCGTAATTGGTTAAAAAAATTGTTTTTATATCATATTTTTCATTTCTAATCCACGATAAGAGTTCGAGACCGCTGCCTTGAGGCATTTCTATATCGCTTATCATGAGATCAATAGGATGTTCTCTAATAATATTTTGAGCTTGAGTGAGGCTATAGGCAACATAAACAGTGTCAATGTGTAGTTTAGCCCAATTTATTTTCTCTCGTAAAGCTTCAATGATAAAACGATCGTCATCAACTAATAAGATGTTCATTATAACCTCCGTCTATAATCTTGTATGGAATAAGTAAAAGAATTTTAGCCCCACCTTCTTCATTATTTTCAAATGTAATAGTATAGTCGTTGGGATAGAGAAGATTTAAACGTTCGATGGTGTTCGTTATCCCAATATGATGTCCATCTTCTGTTATTAGAGACTGTTTCTGATTTAGTTTTGATAAAATTTCTTCAGAGAAACCTGGACCATTATCTTCGATACAAATCTGAATATAATCTGAGTTCTCAGTTTTTACTTTTTTTATTGATAGCAAAATTGTAAATAAATCCTGAAATGAAAACCCGTGTTTGATTGTGTTTTCAATAAATGTTTGTAAAAGTAATGATGGGACAAGAGTATTTTGTAGGTCATCATTGTAGTTTAGTGAAAAGTAGATGCTATTTCCATATCGAATTCGTTGTATTTCTAAATAATCTTTAATATGCTGAACTTCATCTTTAAGTTCTGAAAAATCTTGATTAGCCATAAATAAATGACGGAGATAATTTGAAGTTAGGATAGTTAACTCTTCAATTTCCTTATAGTTTTTTGTTTGAAGCATACTATGAATCATTGATAACATATTTAAATAGAAATGCGGACGAATTTGGTTCTTAAGATAATTAAGTTCTATCTTCTTAAGTTCTAGTTGTGAATGGTATTCCCGTATTTTTAATTCTTGCATGTCAAATATTACTTTATTAAGTTTATCATTTGCTTTATCAATTTCTAGTATACCTTCAGATATAAAAAATTCAGAAGGGGGGATGGAGTCCCCAAGTTGAGAGAGTCGTTCAGTGAGTCTTGTTATAGGTTTAATCATCCATTGACGAATATACAGGATAATGATGATTGATAAAATGGTGATAATGATAGGAACGGCTGATAAAAATACTTCTAAGAGTGTGATATTTCTAAAGACTTCGGCATAATCGACTAAAACATAAATATCGAAAGGTAAATGCGTTTTTTCATTTTGAGCATGAATCAGGTAGTTTTCGGACGGTATATTGTTAGGCTCTTTTAGGGAGAGTTTACCATTATTACCAATATTAAGTTTATTGAGAGGTTTTAGGATATCTGCTGAGGATATGACGGCATAAATGATTTTTCCTTCGTAATGAACAGATTTAACTAAGTATTCGCTGTTTTTAGTAGTTACATTTTTCCATTTACGGTCACTTATATCACTACGCAATGATTTTAGATTTGATTTTAACAGTAGATAATCTTCATATGGAATATAAAGATTGGAGACATTTATAAAATGATCAGTACTATCGGTTTCTAATAAGAATGTCATATGAGTTTCATTTTGATATTCAAACTCTGTAAAGCTAGTTTGAACTTTTTTAAGATTTTCTTGATACTCAAGAAACGTTTGTACATGATTTAATTTCTCTAAAGATTCATTATGCGTTATTGTTGAGTACATAAAGCGTTCTACAGAATGCAATTTTTCATTAACAGAGTCAGCATAAATTTCAATTGAACTACGTAGGTGTGCTATATTTTGGTTTTTAATAAAATTTCTGGTTATGTTACTCATAGCAATATTGATTAAAATATTTATCAATAGTAGTACAAGTAGGAGTTTAAAGAAAAAATGAATGGAATGTTTTTTTGATAAGTCGTGATTTAATTTCATATACTATTCTCCTCTTAAAATTATAGCACTTTGAAAATACGATATCATGTAACAAAACAGATATGTTTTATCAAGATGTCGGAAAAGTAATAGTTTTTAAAATTAAAAAACTGAAAAATTGATAAACCTAGTCCAAAAAGTTCTATTAAGGGAATTCTATATGGTGTAAAATAATCGTAGAAAATCAGATGGGAGGAAAAACATGAAAGTAGCATCTCAACTTCATAAAATAAAATTAAAGCATAGTATTCCGTTATATATATTACTTTTTCCTTCAATATTGCTATTAATTTTATTTTCCTATATTCCCATGTTGGGACTAATTATTGCATTTAAAGACTATTCACCAGCCAATGGTATCTTTGCTAGTCAGTGGGTAGGATTTAAGTACTTTACTCAATTTTTCTCATCATTCCAATTCGGGACAACTATGTTCAATACATTAAAAATTTCACTTTATAGTATTGTAGTAGGATTCCCCTTGCCTATTATACTAGCTATAATCAGTAATCAGTTAAGAGTTGGGAAATTTAGAAAAATATTTCAAGTGACAACTTACTTACCTCATTTTATCTCTACAATGGTTATGTGTGGGATGATTATCTTATTTTTATCTCCTACTAGTGGTTTATTAGCAAATGTATTTAAGTCTGTTGGAATTACTATTCCAGATTTTTTATCAAAACCTACTAGTTTTGCAGGTGTTTATGTTTGGAGTGATGTATGGCAACATATTGGTTGGGATAGTATTATTTATCTGGCAGCGCTTTCTGCAATTGATCCTACATATTATGAGGCTGCAACTATGGATGGCGCTTCTAGGTTACAAAAAATTAGGCATATAGAATTACCATTACTTTTGCCAACTGCTATGATTTTGCTAATATTAAGAGCAGGTAGTTTATTAAGTGTAGGGTTTGAGAAAGTGTTACTATTACAGAATCCTCTTAATTTAGCAGGAAGTGAGATAATTTCGACCTATGTTTATAAAGTTGGTATGGTGAATTTTCAGTATAGTTATTCGACAGCTATAGGGTTATTTAACACCGTAGTCAATCTAATAATTTTGTTATCTGTTAACTGGTTCTCAAAAAGATATACTAGAACGGGTCTTTTTTAAAGGAAGGAGTGCTTAAAGTGAGATGGTTTCATAAATCAAGAAAAACAAACTCTGAATTATTATTTGATATAGTTACCTATGGTTTAGCAATTTTCCTTATCCTGTTAATTGTTTATCCGTTATGGTTTGTAGTGATTGCATCTTTTAGTAATCCTTCAGATGTTGCAAATGGAAAGGTATGGTTTATTCCTAGAGAATGGAAATTAGATGGATATTTACGTCTTATTCAACAACCTTTATTCTTACGTAGCTATCTAAATACCATTTTATATACTGTTGTTGGGACCTTAGTTGCTTTAGTAGTCAATATTCCAGCTGGTTATGCTTTATCTAGAAAAGAATTAGTTGGTAGAAAATGGATGAGTATTCTATACATAATCCCTATGTTCGTATCAGGTGGCTTGATTCCTACCTACTTAACAGTAAAGAATGTTGGCCTAATTGATACATTTTGGGTAATGGTAATCCCTTTTGCGGTTTCATCATACAATATTATTGTTGCTAGAACTTTCTTTAATAATAGTATTCCAGACGGGATGTGGGAGGCTGCGCAAATTGATGGATGTGGTACAATTCGTTATTTTATTAAGATAGTCGTTCCTTTATCAAAAGCTATTATAGCAGTTATTGGACTTTGGACTGCAGTTGGTATTTGGAATTCGTGGTTTAATGCTTTAATTTATTTAACGAATGAAAATTTACAACCATTGCAATTAATTTTACGACGTTTACTAATTAGTAATCAAATGTTACAATCGCAAGCAACAGGAGAAGTTGCATCAGATCTTCGTATCAAAGCCGATATGATGAAATATGCAGCAATTGTTATTTCAACCGCTCCGATAATGTTGCTATATCCCTTTGTTCAAAAACATTTTAATCAAGGCGTAATGATTGGCGCCTTGAAAGAATAGGAGAAAAACATGAAAAATAAATCATTTACATATTTGTTCTTAGGAACAGTTACACTTGCTGGCTTAACAGCCTGTGCAAATTCCAATAATGCGAATAAGGACGATAAGTCTGGAGAAGATTCTTATAAAATCACAACTGTTCGTTGGTCTGACTGGGGAGAAGATTATCATAAAGGTTTTCTAACAGATTCTGCCAAGGAAGCAGGTATTGATGTTAAATGGGATACACTTGTAGCTGCAGATTGGGCAGATAAGAAATCTGTGTTGGTTGCTAGTGGAGATTTACCAGATGCATTTTTAGGTTCAAATGCTTTTACAGATTCAGAAATTGCTCAGAACCAATCTCTATTTATTCCATTGGAAGATTTAATCAAGGAAAATATGCCCAATTTAACTAAGGCTATGGAGAAAGAACCTAAGATTAAAGCTATGATTACTTCACCAGATGGCCATATCTATAGCCTGCCTAAAAAATTACCGATGCGTCCTACAGTAGCTAATCAGCTATTTATTAATAAAAAGTGGCTAGATAATTTAGGATTAAAGGTTCCAGAAACTTATGATGATTTAGTAAAAGTATTACAAGAATTTAAGGATAAAGATGCGAACGGAAATGGAGACACTTCTGATGAAATTCCATTCGGAGCAGGAAATTTTGATCCAACATTCTCATATATTCTTCCGTTCAATAATCGTTTAGGGGCAGATAATACATATGAAATGTCTGTAAAAGATGGAAAACCAGTCTACCTTCGTACAGAAGAAAGTTATAAACAAGGGATTGCAGCAATGCACGAATCTTATAAAAAAGGTTTGATTGATCCGGAAATCTTTACAGAAGATACCTCTATGAGTGTAGCAAAACGTATGGATAAGGGAGTATCTAGAGTAGGTGTTTCTAGTGGTTGGACAGCAGATGCAACGTTTGGATTACATTCAAGTGAATATATTGCTCTACCTGCTTTAAAAGGTATGGATGGAAAACAATATGTCTTTTCTGATCCAGATCATTACAACTACGGTCGCAATGAAATTTTGATTACAAATAAGAGCAAAAACCCTGCTAAATTATTGAAATGGTTGGATAAATTATATACAGATGAAGCAAGTATTCAGAATTTCTATGGATCATTTGGAATAGCTACTGAAAAGAATGGTGATAAGTTTAAAGTGTTACCTCCTAAAGATGGTAAATCAGCTGATGAATGGGCATGGATTAATTCACTTCGAGATTTTGGTCCTAAATACGTAAGCGATGATATCAATAGTCGCGTAGAAATCGATCAAACACAAGGTGATGGATTGAAATTGAAGATGGACCAAGATTTGAAACAATTTGCGTTGCCAGCTTACCCTAATGTGATTTATTCACAAGAAGAGCTTAACAAATTATCATCAATCTATGTTAGCATTGAATCCTATGTCAAACAACAAGCATCTAAATGGGTAGTTGAAGGTGGCATAGAAAAAGAATGGGACTCATACAAAGAAACTCTTAAGAATATGGGATTGGACGAATTTATGAAGATTCAACAGGAAGCATATAATCGTTACCAAAAAGAAGTAAAAGAGTAATACTTTATATGAACTCTTGGTTGTATAAACAAGGGACTAGCTAATTACAGGAAGCGAGACTGATAACATCAAATTATCTCGCTTCCTTTATTCTAATTTTTAAAGAAATTTGGAAATGTTTTTTAAATAATTTAGGTAATATTTTTGTACAACTGACATTATAAAATATAGAGTTAAGGCAATCGATTTTATGGAGATATCTATTATGCAAAAATTATTTTCATTAGATGGAAAAGTGGTTAGAATTTTAACTTTTTTGACAGATTTAATTATTTTAAATACTCTATTTATTGTTAGTTGTATTCCAATAGTTACAATTGGGGCATCACTAACTTCTCTTACGACAATGTGGTATCGTATTTTAAAAGGTAAAGATACAGATATTGCTTATCATTATTTTCGGATCTTTAGACGAAATTTTAAACAGTCAACTTTTATTTGGTTGTTTATCCTCCTAATAGAATTACTTTTATATGTGAACTATTGTCTTTGGGGCTATTCAAGTTTATTTTCAGAGTATAGTTTATTGTTAGTGTTGCCCTTTTTATTTGTTATAATACTTTTGATGAGTGTTATTTTTCCCTATATTGGTCTATTTAAAGATAATCTAAAAAATAGTATTGTAAATAGCGTATTAATTTGTATTTTAAATCCAATACAAGCTATCATGTTGGTTTTATTTAATATTTCTGTACTGTATATGAGTTTTAGTAGTCCAGAACGAGTTTTAACAGCTATTTACGTATTTACATTTGGGGGATTTGCTTTTTGCGGATTGATGAATGTAACGATAACAAATAAAATGTTTGATAAGGTAAAGAAATTTACTAAAAGGAGGGAAACAAATTGAAAATTTTTAAGGGAGAGTTTTATCGAATCTCTGTATTAACAGACAAGCTAGTGAGGTTAGAATACTCTCAAACTGGAAGTTTTGAGGATAGGACTACACAACTTATCTATAATAGAGATTTTGGCCAAGTTTCGTTAGATTATATCGAGACATCAAACGTACTAGATATTATGACGGACTATTTTCATTTGCACTTTAATAAAGGAGAATTTAACGCCGAAAATTTATTTATAGAATTAAAAGGAAATTTTGCCGTATATGGTAGTCGCTGGTATTTTGGTGAATCTATTGAAACGTTAAAAGGAACAGCTCGGACTCTGGATAAGGCAGATGGAGCAATCTCGTTAGAAGATGGAATTATTAGCCGAAATGGTATAGCCTTATTGGATGATTCTCAAGGATTTATTTGGGATGAACAGTCTGGTTATATTGAGAGAGAAAATCAAATTGACCTGTATTTCTTTGCCTATGGGCATGATTATAGAGGAGCAATCAGAGACTTTTACCATTTGACTGGTTCAACACCCTTGTTGCCACGATATGCTTTAGGCAATTGGTGGAGTAGATATTGGCCTTATACGTCGGATGAATACTTGGATTTAATAGACAGATTTAAAGCAGAGAAAATTCCATTATCTATCGGTGTGTTAGATATGGATTGGCACATAACTGACATTCCAGCTCGTTTTGGAAGTGGCTGGACAGGATATAGTTGGAATAAAAACTTAATACCTAATCCAGAACAGTTATTGCAACAACTTCATGATAGAAAGTTAAAACTCTCCTTAAATGTCCATCCTGCTGATGGTATACGGGCTTATGAAGAAGCTTATCCTCGAGTCGCCAAACGATTGGGGCTAAATGTAGAACTAGAAGAACCTGCTATTTTTGATTTTTTTAATCCCTCTTTTAGGGAATCCTACTTTAAAGATGTTCATTATGAGCTAGAAAAGCAGGGAGTAGATTTTTGGTGGATTGACTGGCAACAAGGGACACAAGGTATGCTAGATCCACTATGGCTTTTAAACCATTATCATTATCAGGATAGTTGTAAAAATGCAGAAGGTGGTTTGATTTTATCAAGATATGCAGGGCCGGGTAGTCACCGATACCCTGTTGGTTTTTCAGGAGATACCATTATTAGTTGGAATTCCTTAAGATTTCAACCTTATTTTACAGCGACAGCATCTAATATCGGTTATAGTTGGTGGAGTCATGATATCGGTGGACACATGCTGGGGGATTATGACGAAGAGCTACAAACTAGATGGCTACAGTTTGGTGTTTTTAGTCCGATTACTCGCTTACATAGTTCTAGAAGTCCCTTTAATAGTAAAGAACCTTGGTTTTTTTCAGAAACAACATCTAAGATTATGAAGAAATACCTTCGTTTGAGACATCAGATGATTCCATATCTATACACTATGAATGTAAAGACACACGAGGAAGGTGCCCCATTAATCAGCCCAATGTATTATTTCTACCCAGAGAATGATGAGAGTTATAATGTTCCAAATCAATACTTTTTTGGAACAGAACTGATGGTGGCTCCCATTGTAGAAAAGATGGATTTGGCATTCCAATCTGCAAAAGTGGATGTATGGTTCCCTGAAGGTGAATGGTATGACTTCTTTTCAGAGAAAAAATATACAGGTGGTGTGAAGTTAAGTGTTTATAGAGACATCTCGACTATGCCTGTGTTTGCAAAAAGTGGTGCAATCATTCCCTTGGTTGGTTCTGAGATAGATATGGGTGTTGAGTTACCTGAAGTTGTAGATTGGTATGTATTCCCAGGCAAGCAACATTCTTTTGAAATGATTGAAGATCAAAATGGTCAAAGATATAAAACAAGATTATCAATCGATTGGGAAATGGGAATGGTAGATTTGGCATTACAAGGAGATTCTAGTATCGTTCCAAGCAATAGAAGGCATAGAATTCATTTAAAAGGAACGAATGTGTCTATGATTGAATTGCCAAATAAGAATGATATAGCTAGATTTGAATGTAAAGATAATAAAATACTATCTCTGAATGATGAAGTTTTTAGACTACTAAAGACTGCTTCTCTTCCATATGAATTAAAAGATAGATTATTAAATCAATTCATCAATGCCAAAAATTCTCATGAGTTAATGAATATCTTGCATCATCAGGATAAGGAATTGAGAGGGCGTTTGTTGGAAATGGTATTTACTAGCGAAAACTAATTGAGAAATTTCGTACACAACTTCTATTGTTTAATTGCTAATTATTTATTTTTCATGTGTAATAGTTTTACATCTCTATGCTTATTGGCTTGTATTTTAGTAATTACAAGTTTGGCATAGGGATGTTTTTTGTTTACTGAAGAGGAAAGGATAAGTATGTTTCAAGGTTTGAAATATTTTTAAACTAAACAAGAGCAAATTTTTAAAGGTGATTTTTTCAGAAAATTTTCTAAAACAAACAGAATTTGTTTAACATTTGTTTGAAAATTCTGTAAAATGAATTATTATATCGTTCAAGGAGAATATATATGGAAAAACAGAAAACATTTTTTGGACATCCTATGGGCTTGTCCACCCTCTTCTTTACAGAGATGTGGGAACGCTTTTCTTACTATGGGATGCGAGCTATCCTACTTTACTATATGTACTATAGTGTGCAAGATGGTGGATTGGGGATGGATAAGACCACGGCTGCATCGGTTATGGCGATTTATGGCTCGCTGGTATTTTTGTCCTCGGTTGTCGGCGGTTTTGTCAGTGACCGTATTTTAGGAAGCCGTAAGACTGTCTTTTACGGTGGGATTTTGATTATGCTAGGGCATATTGCTTTGGCAACACCTTTTGGACAAGTGGCTCTCTATCTTTCTATTGCCTTGATTATCTTTGGAACTGGATTTTTAAAACCCAATATCTCAGATATGGTTGGGGGAATTTATGAGAAAGAGGATGATAGACGGGATGCAGGTTTTAGTATCTTTGTCTTTGGTATTAACTTAGGTGCCTTCGTTGCCCCTTATTTAGTAGGTTATCTAGGTCAGGAAGTCAATTTCCATCTAGGTTTCTCATTAGCTGCCATTGGGATGTTCTTTGGTCTGGTGAAGTATGTTTTAGATGGGAAGAAATATCTGCCTGAATCAAGTCTTTACCCCACTGATCCACTTTCACAGAAGGACCAGCAGACCTTGATTAAACGCTTGCTACTTACACTTGTCATGATTATCCTGGTGATTATAGGCTTAGTCTTTACTCACCAATTTAACGTGGATATGATTGTTAATATCTTTACAGTGATTGCGGTAATCATTCCAATCTACTATTTCTTCAAAATTTTATCTAGTCAGAAAATAACTGCTACTGAGAGATCCCGAGTATTTGCCTACATTCCTTTATTTATCGCTGGAGTACTCTTCTGGTCTATTGAGGAGCAGGGGTCTGTTGTTCTCGCTCTATTTGCGGATGATCAAACTCGACTTTACTTTAATGTATTTGGGAATCAGATTCATTTCCCATCTAGCTTTTTCCAAAGTATTAATCCACTTTTCATTATGATTTATGTGCCGATTTTTGCATGGTTGTGGGGGAAAATGGGTAAAAAGCAACCGTCCTCTTCTAAGAAATTTGCTTACGGTTTATTAGCAGCAGGTTTATCCTTCTTGTGGATGATGTTACCAGGGATGCTCTTTGGGACAGATGTTAAGGTCAGTCCTTTCTGGTTGATTATGAGTTGGGCTATTGTGATTGTGGGGGAAATGCTGATTTCGCCTATTGGTCTATCAGTCACTACTAAGCTAGCACCAAAATCCTTCCAAGCACAAATGATGTCTATCTGGTTCTTGAGTAATGCAGCTGCCCAAGCTATCAATGCTCAAATTGTAAAATTTTATACAAGCGAAACTGAAGTGGCTTACTATGGAATTGTTGGAGGAATTACGATTGTATTCGGTATTATCTTACTCTTCTACGTTCCACGTATTGAAAAACTAATGTCTGGTATCAAATAGAGAAAAACTGGAATTTCTGTAGGAATTTTAACAGTTAGATCAATTATTTATTCAAAGGATTTAGTTCTGTATTGTATAGGGCTAAGTCCTTTTAGTTTGATGAAAACTCATGATGTTTATGATATTCCTAGTAGACAACGGTCCACTTTTTTTATATAATAAAACTAAACCTTATTGGTTGAGTTTTAAAGTTATGGATTCAAGCATCGATTAGTCTTTCTAAGGGAGATAATGTCCATTAAAGCATCATAATAGGAGGTGAAGTATGTATCAGCCAGAAAAATTAAAGGCTCGGAGAAAAGAGTTAAAACTGACACAGAAGGAAATTGCAGAGCAACTTGGGATTAGTTTTCAGGCTTACTCGGCTTGGGAACGTGGAGTCAAGGAACCGTCCAAGGAGAAGGTGTCCCAGCTAGAGAACATTTTAAAAGTACCCAAAGGATATTTTACTCAGATCGAGATTGTCCGTCTCTACCATAGCCTCTCCAAGCAAGGGAAGGAGAAGGTTGTTCTCTATGCTCGCAACCTGGTTCAAGAGGAACAAGCCCAGAAAGTGGTGACCATGCCAGAGCGACTTTACGAGTATCGTGTTTATGAACGCATGTCAGCAGGGATTGGAGCTTCGGTCTATGATGATCAGAATTTTGATACGGTTTACTTTAATGAGGAGTTGGCTCATGATTTTGCATCATGGGTGTCTGGGGACTCCATGGAACCTAAATACCAAAATGGTTCAGTAGCTCTGATTCGAGAGACAGGATTTGACTATGACGGGGCGGTTTATGCAGTGGTTTGCAACAACCAGACCTATATCAAACGGGTCTATCGAGAGGAAGATGGCTTGCGTCTAGTCTCTATCAATCCTAAATACAAGGATATTTTCATCTCCTATGAGGAAGATCCTCGGATTGTGGGGATTATCGTTGGGAACTTTGTGCCGATGGAGGGCTAGCCAATGGGCTACTTTGATTATTCCAGAGAGCCCAAAAGTGACATTGCCTTTGTCGATATGAAATCCTTTTATGCTAGTGTTGAGTGCGTGAAAAGGGGCTTACATCCGCTGAAGACCTCGCTTTGTGTCATGAGTCGCGCGGATAATTCAACTGGTCTTATCCTAGCCTCCTCTCCCCTGTTTAAGAAGATTTTTGGCAAGTCAAATGTTGGTCGAGCCTATGATTTGCCCTTTGATATCAAGACCCGCAAATTTTCCTACTATAATGCTAGAAAGCAAGGGCTACCTACCGACTCAGACTATGTTCGCTACATCGAAAATTGGGCTCAAGTTACCTTGATTGTCCCTCCTCGAATGGACGAGTACATTGCAGTCAATATGGAAATCCAGCAAATCTTTCAGAATTATGGCAGTCCAGATGATATTTATCCTTACTCTATCGATGAGGGCTTTATTGACCTAACTAGTTCGCTCAACTATTTCATCCCAGATAAGAGTCTCTCTCGCAAGTATAAGCTGGATATGCTTTCTGCTCGTATTCAGAGGGATATTTGGAGGCAGACAGGGATCTACTCTACAGTGGGCATGTCCAATTCCAATCCCTTACTGGCTAAGTTGGCTCTGGATAATGAGGCCAAGCACACTCCGACTATGAGGGCCAACTGGTCTTACCAGGATGTGGAAGAGAAGGTCTGGGCAATCCCTAAGATGACGGATTTTTGGGGGATTGGCAGGCGGATGGAGAATCGCTTGCATGCTCTGGGGATTTTTTCCATCAAGGAATTGGCAACCAGCAATCCCGACCAGCTAAAGAAAGCTCTGGGTCAGGCTGGTCTGCGTTTGTGGTTTCATGCCAACGGGATTGATGAGAGCAATGTTCATAAGCCCTATAAAGCCAAATCCAAGGGCTTGGGGAATTCTCAAATCTTGCCGAGAGACTACGTGAAGCTACGGGATATTGAAATTATTCTCCGGGAAATGGCGGAGCAGGTGGCTATTAGACTGAGAAGGTCTCGAAAGAAAACAACCCTTGTCTCTATCTATGTCGGTTTCTCTAAACAGGAGGCTAGGTCGTCTATTCACACACAAATGAAGGTCGAACCTACCAATAATACAGCTGTCTTAACGAATTATGTTTTGAAGTTATTTCATAGCAAATACACTTCAGGAGCAGTCAGAAGTGTCGGAGTAAACTATTCAGGCTTTGTAGACGAGTCCTTTGGTTTGATATCTCTCTTTGATGATGTTGATAAGTTAGAAAAAGAAGAAAGGCTCCAGACGGCCATTGACTCCATTCGGGAACAATTTGGTTTCACTTCCCTTTTAAGAGCCAATGCACTGGAAGAAGCCTCTAGGAGTCTTGCCAGAAGCAAACTGATTGGAGGACATTCTGCTGGAGGATTAGATGGATTAAAATGATTGATCGTTCTTATTTACCGTTTCAATCTGCGCGAGATTATCAAGATCCAGGTATGCAGAAGTGGATGGGATTTTACCTCTCAGAACACACCAGTTCGCTCAGTGAAGAAAAAAACCGTGTTTATTTTTCGATAGATTTGGACCCAGTTGAGAAACTACATTTACTTTCTCAGCTTTATATTAGCCAACTGAAGGGAAGTTTTGTGGTCAAGGAAAAGAGGCAGAAGGCGACTATCATCGGTGAGGTGAGGGAGTTATCACATCAGACTCTATCTATTAGAACAAACGAGGGATATAGGTTGATAGAGGTTGCAGATATCCTAGAAATTCGGCTGTGGGAGGAGGGAGTTTATGACTAGAAAAGAGCTGTATGAAAACAAACTGCAGATGGATTATTTTTCAGATAACTATATTCATTTTGAAGAGGATTTTCAAAAATACTCTGCCATGAACGTACCCTTGACTTTCTTGATTGATGACATTCTACGAACCATGGCGATGAATCAGAAAAACTACTTTGTCTTAAACAAGGAAAATGCCAAGGATGGGCGGGAGCATCGCTTTTATTTTAGGGTGGTAACGGAAAAAGCGTGTCCCAGAAATAGGACCTATACATACTCAGGAGTCAAGAATAGCAATCAGTAGTGCCTTGTCTGCTATGAATGTATCATTTTTACAACACTTCATGGTTCATATCATGGGGTGTTTTTCTATTTAAGTCAAAGCTTATCAAAAAATCTCACTATTCATTAGGCTAAAGGAAACCTAATCATAGTGAGATTGTGAATTATAGTAGTTTTTGTATTGTCTCTTCAATTTGTTTTGGGTCTGTTTTGGAAGAGAAGCGTTCAAAGACCTGCCCATCACGACCGATGAGAAATTTAGCGAAATTCCATTCGATTCGTTTTCCCAGTGGGCCAGATTTCTGGTCTTTCAACCAAACATAGAGAGGATCTGCTTCCTTACCGTTGACCTTGACCTTTGCAAGACGTGGGAAGGTGGTTTGATAGTGTAGGCTACAGAAACTATTTATTTCCTCTGCGCTACCGGGTGCTTGTCCCATAAACTGATTGCAAGGGAAGTCTAAAATCTCAAATCCCTGATCTTGATAGCGGTCATAGAGTTCTTGAAGTCCTTGGTATTGGGGCGTTAAACCACATCCGGTAGCAGTATTGACAATCAAGAGAACCTTACCAAGATAGGCATCTAGGGGAGTTTCTTGCTTGTCTTGATTCAAGACTGAAAAATCGTAGATTGAGGTCATTGATTGCTTTTCTCCTTCTGCTTGGTATGTTTAGGAGTTTTTTCCTCCTGTAGGGATAGAAATCCGTAGGTCAGGGTTCCAAAAATGCTACCGATAATCAGGCCATACATCAGTAAAGGAACACTTTTATCGAATTGCATGAGCAGCTTCACAAAATCTGGAAGTGACATCTGCTGAACGAAGACTTTATGAAAGATGAGTAGGATAAAGAGGCCAATCTGAAGGCCAATAAACACAACCCAGCTTCGGAATTTGATTTGGCCTTTGCTGTAGGTTTTGAGGATGATTTCTGACTTGTCATCTTTTTCCAGATGGAGTTCTTTGACGGCTCTTTGAGTTTTTAAAGTAATGAAAAAAATGAGTCCAGAGTATACGTAGGGCATGGCATAGCGAACGATTTCTATGAAGCGTCCAAATAACAGATAAAACAAGAAGAGGAAGAAGGAAGAATAAACGATTTGGATCATGGAACGGGCACAAGCCTTGTAGATAATCTCTTGCCGGCATTCATCAAAAGGGCCTTGGATATGAAAGAGATTTCGGAGTAGGCGAGTGGTTAAGTCTTCTTTTTTCATGCTAGTAACCTCCTAAGTGAGCGGTTTTACTGACTTTCTTTTACGAATTGATAGAGATAATAAAGATAAGTGACGGAAGAAAGGCTCGCGATAGTCAGCAGTAAATAATAATTCCAATTGCCTGAGACGAGCATCAGTTGTGGTAAAGATAGAATCATAAAGTACAGTGCTAAGTTAAGTGTGCGCGTTTTTGGGGAGTCAATCTTTAGATAAGTCAGTCCTTTGTTAAGTGCTAGAATAAAGACTAGCACGAGGAATGTCTCGTCGATTGGCAAGTTCCCTGAAATGATGATGAAGATGAGCAGGGAACTGAAGAAAAGATGATAGGTCAGTAAAGTTAGTAATGATTTCATAGGTACCTCCTAATCCTGGTCTTTTTTAGCTCTTGCAATACGAAGTGAGTCGACAATATGTATCATCACTCCGAAAAAGAAAGCTCCCAGTATAGTTTTAAAAATATGTTTTGTATTTAGAAGAGAACTGATAAAACTTGGATTTTCACTTGTTAGGGTATCACTGAGTGGAATTATAAAAAATATCACCGTTCCATAAATCGAACCTGCTTTCAGACCAGAATAAGGTAACTGTTTCTTTTCTTTTTTCATGAGTTTCCTCCTAATCATTATCCTGATCTTTCTTAGCTTTTGCAATGCGACGGGAGATGATAATCTGTATAACCACTCCAAAGAAGACAGACTGGAGGATACTTGAAAAAATATTTTTAAAAGCGAGAAGAGACTGAAGATAGTCCTGACTCTCACCTAGCAGTATATGGAGAAGAGGCGTTAAAAAAAACATCCATAGACCAAAGAACAAACCAGCTTTCAGACCAGGGTAGTGTAGTTGCTTACTTTCTTTCTCACTCAGCATATCTGGTTCAATAGTTGTAATCCCTGTTTTTTGCATTTGGTATGTGAGATATCCAGCAACGATGAGGGCAATCACTAAAATCAGAGGAGGATAGACCAGAGCCACTAGTTGAGGAAATTTATAGGCTAGAAGGAGTGGAATAAGATTTCCGAAAATCATCAGATAAAAGAGGATGATAAAGACTTGGTTACCAATACGATCGGCCTCACGCCGTTTGTATTCGTCAAGGGGACCAGAAATACCGTATGTGCGTTTGATCAGTTTTTCAGTAAAGGTTTCTTTTTTCATGAGTTGGCTCCTTTTTTAAAAATCATCCTCCCAAAAGAGACTGTTGAGGTCAGTTTGGAGGCTGCGGGCGAGATTGAGACAGAGTTCCAGAGTCGGATTGTACTTGTCGTTCTCAATCATATTGATGGTTTGTCTCGAGACACCGATATCCTTGGCGAGCTCGAGCTGGGAAATGCCCAGTTCCTTGCGAAATTCTTTCACACGGTTCATCTGTTCTCCTTTCTGATTTATGTCGTATATATTTGACTATATTATATTCTTCTATGGAGTAGATGTCAAGCATATTTGACATATTTCTTAAAGAAATCTTACTTTTTTTGACCTATTTGTCTGACTAGTGCAAGCTAGTCGGATTTGTGGTAAAATAGATAGGATATGACAAAAGAATTTCATCATGTAACGGTCTTACTCCACGAAACGATTGATATGCTCGACGTAAAGCCTGATGGTATCTACGTTGATGCGACTTTAGGTGGAGCGGGCCATAGCGAATATTTATTAAGTAAGTTAAGTGAAAAAGGCCATCTCTATGCCTTTGACCAGGACCAGAATGCCATTGATAATGCGCAAAAACGCTTGGCACCCTACATTGAAAAGGGAATGGTGACCTTTATCAAGGATAACTTCCGTCATTTACAGGCACGTTTGCGCGAAGCTGGTGTTCAGGAAATTGATGGAATTTGTTATGACTTGGGAGTGTCTAGTCCTCAATTGGACCAGCGTGAGCGTGGTTTTTCTTATAAAAAGGATGCGCCCCTGGACATGCGGATGAATCAGGAAGCTAGTCTGACAGCCTATGAAGTGGTGAACCACTATGACTATCATGACTTGGTTCGAATTTTCTTCAAGTATGGCGAGGATAAATTCTCTAAACAGATTGCGCGTAAGATTGAACAAGCACGTGAAGTCAAGCCAATCGAGACAACGACTGAGTTAGCAGAAATTATCAAGTCGGCCAAACCTGCCAAGGAGCTCAAGAAGAAGGGCCATCCTGCCAAGCAGATTTTCCAGGCTATTCGAATTGAAGTCAATGATGAACTGGGAGCGGCAGATGAGTCCATCCAGCAGGCCATGGAGATGTTGGCTCTAGATGGTAGAATTTCAGTGATTACCTTCCATTCGCTAGAAGACCGCTTGACCAAGCAATTGTTCAAGGAAGCTTCAACGGTTGAAGTTCCAAAAGGCTTGCCTTTCATCCCAGATGATCTCAAGCCCAAGATGGAATTGGTATCCCGTAAGCCAATCTTGCCAAGTGCAGAAGAATTAGAAGCCAATAACCGCTCGCACTCAGCTAAGTTGCGTGTGGCCAGAAAAATTCACAAGTAAGAGGAAAAAATGGTAGATAAAAAAGAAACAACCAGTCAATTCTTGCAGAATCGTATAAAAAAATTCTCACGTGTGGAGAAGGCTTTTTATCTTTCCATTGCGTTTACGGCTCTCGTCTTAGCAGTGAGCATTATCTTTATGCAGACACGACTCTTGCAAGTGCAAAGTGATTTGACAAAAATCAATGCGCAGATAGAGGAAAAGAAGACAGAGCTCGATGATGCTAAGCAGGAAGTGAATGAATTGATTCGTTCAGAGCGCTTGAAAGAGATTGCAGATAAAAAAGATTTGAAATTGAATAATGAAAACATCCGAACAGCGGAGTAAGATATGAAATGGACAGAAAAAATAACCCGATTTGCGATAAAAAATCGTAAATCTCCAGCAAAAAACCGTAGGATAGTTGGCAAGTACCTCAGCTTTGTAGCTGTTGCCCTTTTCGCCCTCTTTTTGGCCAATTTTGCGTATATTATCGCAAAAGGTAATATATTTGGTACTGACTTAGTAAAAGAAGCTAAAAAGGTTCACCAAACAACTCGAACAGTACCTGCAAAACGTGGGACCATCTATGACCGTAATGGAGTCCCCATCGCTGAAGATGCAACCTCCTATAACGTATATGCTGTCATTGATAAAAAATACAAGTCGGCAACGGGGAAAATTCTTTATGTAGAGGATTCTCAGTTTAATAAGGTAGCAGAAGTTTTCCATAAATATTTGGATATGGATGAATCTTATGTAAAAGAGCAATTGGCTCAACCAAATCTGACTCAAGTTTCTTTTGGTGCAAAAGGGAATGGAATTACCTATGCCAATATGATGGCTATTAAAAAAGATTTGAAAGATGCTAGTGTGGAAGGGATTGACTTTACAACTAGCCCTAACAGAAGCTATCCAAATGGACAATTTGCTTCTAGCTTTATTGGCTTAGCCCAACTTCATGAAAATGAGGATGGTAGTAAGAGTTTGTTAGGGACTTCTGGTTTGGAGAGTTCTTTAAATACCATTCTTGCTGGGACAGACGGTATTATTACCTATGAAAAAGACCGTGTAGGAAATATCGTACCAGGTACAGAACTGGTATCGCAACAAACTGTGGATGGCAAGGATGTTTATACAACATTGTCTAGTCCGCTACAATCTTTCATGGAAACTCAGATGGATGCCTTTCTAGAAAAAGTAAAAGGTAAGTATATGACCGCGACCTTGGTCAGTGCAAAGACCGGTGAAATTCTCGCTACCACCCAACGACCTACCTTTAATGCAGATACTAAAGAAGGAATCACTGAGGACTTTGTTTGGCGTGATATTCTTTATCAAAGTAACTATGAACCAGGATCAGCCATGAAGGTTATGACGTTAGCTTCTTCTATTGATAACAATACCTTCCCAAGTGGAGAATACTTCAATAGCAGTGAATTAAAAATAGCGGATGCGACGATTCGAGATTGGGATGTTAATGATGGTTTGACTACTGGTGGGATGATGACTTTCTCACAAGGTTTCGCTCACTCCAGTAATGTTGGAATGAGTCTACTTGAACAAAAAATGGGAGATACTACTTGGTTGGATTATCTAAACCGCTTTAAATTTGGGGTCCCAACTCGCTTTGGTTTGACAGATGAATACGCTGGCCAACTTCCAGCTGATAATATTGTCAATATTGCCATGAGTGCATTTGGTCAGGGGATTTCTGTAACGCAGACCCAGATGCTACGTGCTTTTACAGCCATTGCCAATGATGGTGTTATGTTAGAGCCGAAATTTATCAGTGCCCTTTATGACCCTAATGATCAATCTGTTCGTAAATCTCAAAAAGAGGTTGTCGGAAATCCTGTATCGAAAGAAGCGGCTGGCCAAACTCGGACTCACATGGTCTTGGTAGGAACGGATCCTAGATATGGAACTATGTATAATCATAGTACAGGAAAAGCAACTGTCAATGTTCCAGGTCAAAATGTAGCCCTCAAGTCTGGTACAGCCCAAATCGCTGACGAGAAAAATGGAGGCTACTTAGTTGGTTCGACCAATTACATTTTCTCGGTTGTGGCTATGAACCCTGCTGAAAATCCTGATTTTATCTTGTATGTAACGGTTCAACAACCTGAACATTATTCAGGTATTCCGCTTGGGGAGTTTACTAATCCAATCCTTGAGAGAGCTTCAGCTATGAAAGAATCTCTCAATCTTCAATCTCCAGCCAAGAATTTAGATCAAGTGACGACAGAATCTTCTTATGCAATGCCTAGCATCAAGGATATTTCACCTGGTGATTTGGCGGAAGCCTTACGCCGAAATATTGTGCAACCAATCGTTGTAGGTACTGGAACAAAGATTAAAGAATCATCTGTAGAAGAAGGGACCAATCTTGCACCAAACCAACAAGTTCTCCTTTTATCGGATAAGGTAGAAGAAATTCCAGACATGTATGGCTGGAAAAAAGAGACTGCTGAAACCTTTGCTAAATGGTTGGATATTGAGTTGGAATTTGAAGGTTCAGGTTCCGTCGTTCAGAAGCAAGATGTTCGGACTAATACAGCTATCAAAAACATTAAAAAAATTAAATTAACTTTAGGAGACTAATATGTTTATTTCCATTAGTGCTGGAATTGTGACATTTTTACTAACTTTGGTAGGAATTCCAGCCTTTATCCAATTTTATAGAAAAGCGCAAATTACAGGCCAGCAGATGCATGAGGATGTCAAACAGCACCAGGCAAAAGCTGGGACTCCTACAATGGGAGGTTTGGTTTTCTTAATTGCTTCTGTTTTAGTTGCTTTCTTTTTCGCCCTATTTAGTAATCAACTCAGCAATAATGTTGGTATGATTTTATTTATCTTGGTTCTTTATGGTTTAATCGGATTTTTAGATGACTTCCTCAAGGTCTTCCGTAAAATCAATGAGGGCCTTAATCCCAAACAGAAATTGGCTCTTCAGCTTCTAGGTGGCGTCATTTTCTACCTTTTCTATGAGCGTGGTGGCGATATGCTTTCTGTCTTTGGTTACCAAGTACATCTAGGGATTTTCTATATTGTCTTCGCTCTTTTCTGGCTAGTCGGTTTTTCAAACGCAGTAAACTTGACAGACGGTATTGACGGTTTAGCTAGTATTTCCGTTGTAATTAGTTTGTCTGCTTATGGAGTTATTGCCTATGTGCAAGGTCAGATGGATATTCTTCTAGTGATTCTTGCCATGATTGGTGGTTTGCTTGGTTTCTTCGTCTTTAACCATAAGCCTGCTAAGGTCTTTATGGGAGATGTGGGAAGTTTGGCTCTCGGTGGAATGCTGGCAGCTATCTCTATGGCCCTCCACCAAGAATGGACTCTCTTGATTATCGGAATTGTTTATGTTTTTGAAACAACTTCGGTTATGATGCAAGTAAGTTACTTCAAACTGACAGGTGGCAAACGTATTTTCCGTATGACGCCTGTGCATCACCATTTTGAGCTTGGAGGATTGTCTGGTAAGGGAAGTCCTTGGAGCGAGTGGAAGGTTGACTTCTTCTTTTGGGGAGTGGGGCTTCTAGCAAGTCTCTTAACCCTAGCAATTTTATATTTGATGTAAGAATGGCACCCTGATGTTCAGTTTCAGGGTGTTTTTGCATTCTAAAAAATATTGGTCAATTAAAGTCAAATCTCTTGACCTTTTCTGACTAATGTAGTATATTATGAACGTAAGGTAAATGAAAGCCTTACTCGAACGCTTATACTCAATGAAAATCAAAGAGCAAACTAGGAAGCTAGCTGCAGGTTGCTCAAAACACTGTTTTGAGGTTGCAGATAGAGCTGACGTGGTTTGAAGAGATTTTCGAAGAGTATTATTTAAAGTAAAATAGAAAGAGGTGGGGTCTATGTTTAATCTAGAAATCTTCAGAAGTAAAGATAGTCTACTCCTGCTTGAAAAAGAAAAACCAGAAATAGTACGTAGAGTAGCGATTTAGCTAGTCTAAATTTTTTAAAACAAAGGTCAAAGATAGTCAATATCAGTAATAATAAATAATAAAAAGAGGTAAAGAATATGAACAACAACTTTAATAATTTTAACAACATGGATGATTTATTTAACCAATTGATGGGTGGTATGCGAGGATATAGTTCTGAAAATCGTCGTTACTTGATTAATGGACGTGAAGTGACACCTGAGGAATTTGCTCACTATCGTGCGACTGGTCAATTACCAGGAAATGCAGAAGTTGATGGAAAAATGCCACAACAGGCATCAGGTATGAAACAAGACGGTGTCCTTGCAAAACTAGGTCGAAACTTGACTGCAGAAGCGCGTGAGGGCAAGCTGGATCCTGTTATCGGACGAAACAAGGAAATTCAAGAAACATCTGAAATTCTTTCACGTCGTACCAAGAATAATCCTGTTTTGGTCGGAGACGCAGGTGTTGGTAAGACAGCAGTTGTCGAAGGTCTAGCACAAGCCATTGTGAATGGTGATGTTCCAGCTGCTATTAAGAATAAGGAAATTATTTCCATTGATATCTCAGGTCTTGAGGCTGGCACTCAATATCGCGGTAGTTTTGAAGAAAACGTTCAAAACCTAGTAAATGAAGTGAAAGAAGCAGGGGATATTATTCTCTTCTTTGATGAAATTCACCAAATTCTCGGCGCTGGTAGCACTGGTGGAGACAGTGGTTCTAAGGGGCTTGCGGATATTCTCAAGCCAGCCCTCTCTCGTGGTGAATTGACAGTGATTGGGGCAACGACTCAAGACGAATACCGTAACACTATCTTGAAGAATGCAGCTCTTGCTCGTCGTTTCAACGAAGTCAAGGTCAATGCTCCTTCAGCAGAGGATACTTTTAAAATCCTTCAAGGAATTCGTGATCTCTATCAACAACACCACAATGTCATCTTGCCAGACGAGGTCTTGAAAGCAGCAGTGGATTATTCTGTACAATACATTCCTCAACGTAGCTTGCCAGATAAGGCTATCGACCTTGTCGATGTTACGGCGGCTCACTTAGCAGCTCAGCATCCAGTAACAGATGTTCATGCTGTTGAACGTGAAATTGAGGCAGAAAAAGACAAGCAAGAAAAAGCAGTTGAGGCAGAAGATTTTGAAGCAGCTCTAAACTATAAAACACGCATTGCAGAATTGGAAAAGAAAATCGAAAACCACACAGAAGATATGAAAGTGACTGCAAGTGTCAACGATGTGGCTGAGTCTGTAGAACGAATGACCGGTATTCCAGTGTCACAAATGGGAGCATCAGACATCGAACGTTTGAAAGATATGTCTCATCGTCTGCAAGATAAGGTAATCGGTCAAGATAAGGCAGTTGAAGCTGTAGCTCGTGCTATCCGTCGTAATCGTGCTGGTTTTGATGAAGGTAATCGCCCAATCGGTAGCTTCCTCTTTGTAGGACCTACTGGGGTTGGTAAGACAGAACTTGCTAAGCAATTGGCGCTGGATATGTTTGGAACTAAAGAGGCCATCATCCGTTTGGATATGTCTGAATACAGTGACCGCACAGCCGTTTCTAAGCTAATTGGTACAACAGCAGGCTATGTGGGTTATGATGACAATAGCAATACCTTGACAGAACGTGTCCGTCGCAATCCATACTCTATCATTCTCTTGGATGAAATTGAAAAGGCTGATCCTCAAGTGATTACTCTTCTCCTCCAAGTTCTAGATGATGGTCGTTTGACAGATGGTCAAGGAAATACAGTAAACTTCAAGAACACTGTCATTATTGCGACATCAAATGCTGGATTTGGTTATGAAGCTAACTTGACAGAAGATGCAGATAAACCAGAATTGATGGATCGTTTGAAACCATTCTTCCGCCCAGAATTCCTTAACCGCTTCAACGCAGTTATCGAGTTCTCACACTTGACCAAGGAAGACCTTTCTAAGATTGTAGATTTGATGTTGGCTGAAGTTAACCAAACCTTGGCTAAGAAAGACATTGATTTGGTAGTCAGTCAAGCGGCTAAAGACCATATCACAGAAGAAGGCTATGATGAAGTTATGGGTGTTCGTCCGCTTCGCCGCGTGGTTGAACAAGAAATTCGTGATAAGGTGACAGACTTCCATTTGGATCACCTAGATGCCAAACATCTGGAAGCAGATATGGAAGACGGTGGTTTAGTTATTCGTGAAAAAGCCTAATACTCTTCGAAAATCAAATTCAAACCACGTCAACGTCGCCTTGCCGTAGGTATGGTTACTGACTTCGTCAGTTCTATCCACAACCTCAAAACACTGTTTTGAGCAACCTGCGGCTAGTTTCCTAGTTTGCTCTTTGATTTTCATTGAGTATAAGACAAAATTTTGAGAATAAAAAGAAGGAGCCAGCTAAAAAGCCGGTTCCTTTTTTGTGTTTAGATGACATGACGCTCAAAGGCATCATCTGAAATCCCTTGTTCTAGGATGAGTTTAGCCCATTCTTTAGCAGAAAAGAGGCTGTGGTCCTTATAGTTTCCGCAAGATTCGATGGTTGTACCAGGGACGTCTTCCCAAGTAGTAGTTTCAGCGATTTCCTTGAGCGAATCCTTGATAACAGCTGCGATTTCAGCACTAGTGTGACGTCCCCACATAATCATGTGGAAGCCTGTGCGGCAACCAAATGGTGAACAGTCAATCATACCGTCAATTCGGGTACGGATGAGTTTGGCTAAGAGGTGCTCGATAGTGTGAAGGCCAGCGGTAGGGATAGAGTCTTTGTTTGGTTGTACCAAGCGAATATCATAATTGGAGATAACGTCTCCCTTTGGTCCTGTTTCTTCCCCAATCAAGCGAACATAGGGTGCTTTAACAATGGTGTGGTCAAGTTCAAAACTTTCAACAATAACTTCTTTTGACATGGTAAATCCTTTCAGTTTTCTTCTTTCATTATAACACAAAGCTGGCTCCTGAGATAGAGAGAAAACCTCTCCAAGAGTGGAGAGGTTGAAATCTTTATTTACGATACAAGCGGTCGTATTGGTAGTAAGGGTCAAAGGTTACATTGATACCCAGTTTGCGAAGGACATTCTTGTCTTCATCGGTTAAGATGATGGTTGAGTGGGCTTCGCTTCCTTTGAGGTTGCCAAGCTCTTCCATAGCACGAGCAGCATCAGGATTTTCTGTAGCTGTGATAGCAAGTGCAATCAGGATTTCATTTGAATGAAGGCGTGGATTGCGGCTACCTAGATGATCGATTTTAAGACCTTGGATTGGTTTGACAAGTTCAGGTTCGATGAGTTTTACTTCTTTAGCAATGTCAGCTGATTTCTTGATAGCGTTGATAAGAGCAGCAGCTGTTGGGCCAAAGAGCTCTGAGTTCTTACCGGTCACGATTTCCCCATTTGGCAATTCAAGGGCAAGGGCTGGTCCGCCAGTTTCTTCTGCCTTTTGACGAGCGACGACAGCGACCTTACGGTCTGCAGGTGTGATGCCGAGGTCGTTCATGAGCAACTCGATTTTCTTAACAGCAGCTTCGCCAACTTTTTCAGCTTTAAAATCAAGAACAGTTTGATAGTAGCGACGGATGATTTCTTGTTTAGAAGCTTCGACAGCAGCCCCGTCATCTGTAATAGCGAAACCAACCATGTTGACCCCCATGTCTGTCGGTGAAGCGTATGGAGATTCACCGAGAATACGTTCCAACATGCGCTTGAGCACTGGGAAGATTTCGATATCACGGTTGTAGTTGACAGTAGTTTCTTCGTAGGTTTGGAGATGGAAGGGGTCAATCATGTTAACATCATCAAGGTCTGCTGTGGCAGCCTCATAGGCCAAATTGACTGGGTGATGAAGGGGAAGATTCCAAACTGGGAAGGTTTCAAATTTAGCGTAGCCAGACTTGATACCATTGATTTGGTCGTGGTACATATTGGACATACAGGTTGCCAATTTTCCAGAACCAGGTCCAGGAGCGGTTACGACGATCAAGTTACGACTGGTTTTGATATAGTCGTTTTTCCCCATACCTTCTGGAGAAATGATGTGATCCATATCTGTTGGATATCCTTTGATTGGATAGTGAAGATAAGAATCAATTCCGTTTTTCTCAAGTTGGTTGCGGAAGGCATCTGCAGCTGGTTGGCCAGCGTACTGTGTGATGACAACGGAACCAACAAAAATCCCTAATTCATTAAATTTGTCAATCAAGCGAAGAACTTCTTGGTCATAAGAAATGCCCAAGTCACCACGTGCTTTGGAATGCTCGATATTACTTGCATTAATAGCAATCACAACCTCAACCTGTTCTTTCAATTCTTGCAAGAGCTTGATTTTGTTGTCAGGCTCATAACCAGGAAGGACACGAGCAGCGTGGAAATCTTCTAACATTTTTCCACCAAACTCTAAGTAGAGCTTGCCGTCGAATTGATTGATACGCTCTAAAATATGGTCACGTTGTAGATTCAAATATTGTTCAGAACTAAAAGCTTGTTTTTTCATTTTTTTACCTCTGACCTCTATTATAATAAAAAATTGGAAGTTAGGAAACTATGGAGTTAAAAAAGGAAGTAAAAAGATTAGGCAAACGCTTGCACAAAAATTAGAAAAGCGCTATCATAGACTATAGATTATTAAAATAATGAGGTAAGAAGATGCAAGAAAAATGGTGGCACAATGCCGTAGTCTATCAAGTTTATCCTAAGAGTTTTATGGATAGCAACGGAGATGGAATTGGTGATTTGCCAGGTATTACTAGTAAGTTGGACTATCTAGCCAAGTTAGGAATCACAGCGATTTGGCTTTCTCCGGTTTATGACAGCCCTATGGACGATAATGGCTACGATATTGCTGATTATCAAGCGATTGCAGCTATTTTCGGAACTATGGAGGACATGGACCAACTGATTGCGGAAGCCAAGAAGCGTGATATTCGCATCATCATGGACTTGGTGGTCAATCATACCTCGGATGAGCATGCTTGGTTTGTCGAGGCCTGTGAAAATCCTGACAGTCCTGAACGTGACTACTATATCTGGCGAGATGAGCCCAATGATTTGGAGTCTATCTTTAGCGGTTCTGCTTGGGAATACGATGAAAAGTCAGGTCAATACTATCTCCACTTTTTCAGCAAGAAACAGCCTGATCTCAACTGGGAGAATGAAAAACTGCGCCAGAAAATTTACGAGATGATGAACTTCTGGATTGATAAGGGCATTGGCGGTTTCCGTATGGATGTCATTGACATGATTGGGAAAATTCCTGACGACAAGGTAGTCAATAATGGTCCTATGCTCCATCCCTATCTCAAGGAAATGAATCAAGCGACCTTTGGAGATAAGGATCTCTTGACAGTGGGGGAAACTTGGGGAGCAACACCAGATATTGCCAAGCTCTACTCTGATCCAAAAGGACAAGAATTGTCTATGGTCTTCCAGTTTGAACATATTTGTCTTCAGTATCAGGAAGGTCAACCTAAATGGCACTATCAAAAAGAGCTAAACATCGCTAAGTTAAAAGAGATTTTCAACAAATGGCAGACAGAGTTAGGAGTTGAGGACGGTTGGAATTCCCTCTTCTGGAATAATCATGACCTTCCTCGCATCGTCTCTATCTGGGGAAATGACCAAGAATACCGTGAAAAATCTGCCAAAGCTTTTGCGATTTTGCTTCATTTGATGAGAGGAACACCTTATATCTACCAAGGTGAGGAGATTGGGATGACCAACTATCCGTTTGAGACGCTTGACCAAGTAGAAGATATTGAATCTCTCAACTATGCGCGTGAAGCTCTTGAAAAAGGCGTTCCGATGGAAGAAATAATGGACAGTATCCGTGTTATTGGACGTGACAATGCCCGTACTCCGATGCAATGGGATGAGAGCAAAAATGCTGGTTTCTCGACAGGTCAACCTTGGTTGGCAGTCAATCCAAACTATCAAGCAATCAACGTTCAAGAAGCTCTGGCAAATCCAGATTCAATTTTCTATACCTATCAGAAGTTGGTTCAAATCCGTAAGGAGAATAGCTGGCTGATTCGAGCTGACTTTGAACTCTTGGAAACAACTGACAAGGTCTTCGCCTATATCCGTAAAGATGGGGGCCGTCGTTTCCTAGTTGTGGCTAACTTGTCCAATGAAGAGCAAGACTTGACCGTAGAAGGAAACGTCAAATCGGTCTTGATTGAAAACACCCTAGCTCAAGAAATCTTTGAAAAACAAATCTTGGCTCCATGGGATGCTTTCTGTGTGGAAATGACTGACTAAAAAGTTAGAACCTTAAGCTTTTAGAGCTTGAGGTTTTTTACTAAATATTTTGTAGAAAACACTTTAAAAAATATTTGTTAGAATTTTCTAACAAATTGCACCAAAGTTCTTGTATTTATAAAAAAATAAGGTATAATAGTGAAAATACTATTTTGAAGGAGATTATTTATGCAATCGAAAAAGTGGCTCTTAGGAGCAGGAGTGATCTTGAGCACAGCCATTCTTTTAACAGCTTGTGGGAAAAGTGAAAAGAATGCAGATGCTCCCAAAACATTCTCTTATGTTTATGCAGTTGATCCATCATCCTTGGATTATAGCGTTACAAGTAAAAGTTCAACTTCTGACGTAATAGGTAATGTCGTCGACGGTCTTTTAGAGAATGATAAATATGGGAATCTTGTTCCGTCTTTAGCAGAGGATTGGACTGTTTCAACCGATGGTTTGACTTACACTTACAAACTTCGTAAGGGGGTGAAGTGGTATACTTCTGAAGGAGAGGAGTATGCAGAAGTTAAGGCGCAGGATTTTGTTACAGGTCTGAAGCATGCAGCAGATGCTAAGTCAGATGGTCTTTCTTTGATTGAAAAATCAATCAAAGGTTTGGAGGCTTATGTTAGTGGTGAGACCAATGATTTTTCAACTGTAGGTGTTAAAGCTCTTGATGATTATACGGTAGAATATACCCTTAATAAACCAGAAAGTTTTTGGAACTCTAAAGTAACAACAGCAACCATGCTCCCTGTAAATGAAGAATTTTTGAATGCAACAGGCAAGGATTACGGAGCGCCAACCCCATCAAGTATTCTTTACAATGGTCCATATTTTTTGAAATCTTTGATTTCTAAATCTGTGATTGAATATGAAAAAAATCCTAACTATTGGGATAAGGAAAATGTCAAGATTGATAATGTAAAATTAACATTCTATGACGGATCAGATCAAGAATCCCTTATCCGTAGTTTCGCTACAGGAGCATATAATACAGCGAGACTTTTCCCAAATAGTTCAAGTTTTGCTTCTACCAAAGAGAAATATGGAGATCAGATTATTTATAGCCCTCAGGAAGCAACTAGTTATTACTTTACTTTTAACGTAAATCGTCAATCATATAATAAAACAGCCAAGACAGATGAAGGACAAAAGCTTTCTACAAAAGAAGCCATGCTGAATAAAAATTTCCGTCAAGCAATTAATTTTGCCTTCAATCGCCACGCCTATACAGCTCAATTAAACGGTGAAGAGGGTGCGGATAAGATTATTCGTAATAGTCTAGTGCCAGATAATTACGTTCAAGTAGCTGGGAAGACCTTCGGACAGTTGGCTCAGGATGAACTACTGAAATATGGAGAACAGTGGAAAGATGTGACTCTCACAGATGGTAAGGATACAATTTACAATCCAACAAAGGCCAAGTCTGCATTTGAAAAAGCGAAGTCAGAATTGCAAGCTAAGGGAGTGAGTTTCCCGATTCATCTAGATGTGCCAGTAGAACAGACAGATGTAGTTGCGGTGCAACAAACCAATTCGCTAAAACAATCAATTGAAGAAACGCTTGGAACGGAGAATGTGATTATAGATGTTCTTCAAATGACAGATAATGAGAAGGAAAGTATTACTTCTCAAGCTAAAGTTCCAACCCAAAAAGATTATGATTTGAACGGAACAGGTTGGGGACCAGATTACCAAGATCCAGCAACCTATCTCAATATTTTAGATGCTAAGAAGGGTTCTGCCTTGAAACATCTAGGTATAACAAAGGGCAAGGATCCTGAAGTTGTGGCAAAAGTTGGCTTGGATGAATACAAGAAGCTCTTGGATGATGCGGCTTCTGAGACAAGTAATCTTGATAAACGATACGAAAAGTATGCTAAAGCACAGGCTTGGGTTACTGATAGTTCACTTCTTATTCCAGTTGCTTCTTCAGGGGGCTCTCCTATGGTTAGTCGTACTGTTCCATTTACCAAAGCTTATTCACAGGTCGGTATTAAGGGGGATCCATTTATTTTTAAAGGAATGGAACTTCAAAATGATATTGTGACAACTAAAGAGTATGATGCGGCCTTCAAAAAGTGGCAAAAGGAAAAACTGGAATCGAATGCTCAGTATCAAAAGGATTTAGAAAAGCACATAAAATAACGTGAATGAGATTCTTGCTTTCGTTAGGTTATCAGTTAATTCATTGATATTTAAATGATAAATCGCATAAAAACAAGGGAGGACTGTATGAAAGACAGAAATCCTTTGTTTTTTTATGACTAAAGTTTATAAACTTTCATTCTAGAAATTCAATTAACTTTACAAATTCCCACTATTTTGGTAAAATAAACCTATGTTATAAAAACTAACATAAAGGAGAAAGAAGATGACTACAAAAAAGCGTATCCTTAGTGCAGGTCTGACTGTTGCAGCTGCCTTGCTGTTAACTGCTTGCGGACAATCAGGTTCAGATACAAAAACTTACTCATCAACCTTTAGTGGAAACCCAACTACATTTAACTACTTATTAGACTACTACGCTGATAATACAGCTATTATTACTAACCTAGTTGATGGTTTGCTTGAAAATGACAACCACGGAAACCTAGTTCCATCTTTGGCAGAGGACTGGTCTGTTTCAAGCGACGGTCTGACTTATACCTATAAACTGAGAAAAGATGCCAAATGGTTTACGGCTGACGGTGAAGAGTATGCCCCAGTCAAGGCACAAGATTTTGTGACAGGTATCAAATACGCAGTGGATAATAAATCCCAGGCCATTGACTTGATTCAAAACTCAATCAAGGGCTTGAATGATTATATTACAGGAGCGGATTCTGACTTTTCTAAGGTTGGAGTGAAAGCCATTGATGACCATACTGTTGAGTATACTTTGGCGCGCCCAGAACCTTACTGGAACTCAAAAACAACCAACAGTATTCTTTTCCCAGTGAATGAAGAGTTTCTAAACTCAAAAGGGAAAGATTTTGGTACCCTATCTCCAGATAGCATTCTCTACAGCGGACCTTATTTGTTAAAAGATTTCACATCAAAATCATCGATCGAGTATGTGAAAAATCCGCATTATTATGATCATGACAAAGTATCGATTGAACACGTAAAATTGGCCTATTTTGATGGTTCAGACCAAGAATTGACCATCCGTAACTTTGAAAGTGGAGCTTATTCAATCGCAGGTGTTTATCCAAATAGTTCTAACTTTGCTAAGACCAAGGAGAAATATAAGGATAATATCGTCTATAGCTTGCAGGACAAGACTTCTTGGTATTTCAATTTTAACGTCAACCGTAAGGCCTACAATCACACTGCTAAAACAACAGATGAGCAGAAGAAGTCAACTGAGACAGCTGTTTTGAACAAGAACTTCCGCCAAGCGGTGAACTTTGCCTTGGACCGCACAGCCTATTCTGCTCAGTCAAATGGGGAAGAAGCGGCTAGCAAGACCCTTCGTAACACCCTAGTACCTCCTACATTTGTCCAAGTTGGAGACAAGACTTTTGGAGAAGTAGTCGCTTCTAAATTGGTCAACTATGGCACAGAATGGTCAGGTATTAACTTGGCAGATGCTCAGGATGCCTATTTTAACAAAGAAAAAGCCCAAGCAAAATTTGCGGAAGCTAAAAAAGAATTGGCAAGTCAAGGTGTGACTTTCCCTATTCACTTGGATGTAGCTGTTGATCAAACAAGTAAAAATGCTGTGACAGGCATGAACTCAGTTAAGCAGACCCTTGAGTCAGTTTTAGGTGCTGATAACATTGTCATTGATGTTCAGCAACTTTCAACAGATGATTTTAATAACGTAGCCTTCTTAGCACCAACACCAGCTGATCGAGACTATGATTTGAGCTTTGATGGTTGGGTAGGTGACTATCAGGATCCATCAACTTATCTCAATCCTTTCAATGCAGAGGATGGATTCTACCTCAAAATTTTTGGTCTAGATGCTCAAGAAGATAAAGCTAAGATTGCTAGCTTGGGGCTTGATACTTACACCAAGATGCTCAAAGATGCAGATAGTGAAAATAAAGATGTAGCAAAACGCTATGAAAAATATGCTGAAGCACAGGCTTGGATGATTGACAATTCTCTGATTATGTCAGCCATGTCAAGTGGTGGAACAGCATCTGTAACCAAAGTAACGCCATTTACAAGAGGGTACTCAATGGTCGGTATCAAGGGTGATGGCAATAACTACAAGTATATGAAACTGCAAAAAGATACTGTGACAATCAAACAGTTTGAAGAAGCTAAGACTAAATGGGAGCAAGAAAGTAAAAAAGCAATCGAAAAAGCTCAAAAAGAAGCAGAAAATCATGTCAAATAGATGAGCGAGGTTCCGTAAGGGACCTTGTTTTGATGTTTATATAGTAAATTTATTGATGTAATTGGTTGCAAGTCAAAAAGAATGTTTCGGAAAGAAGATGAAAATGCCTTACCTAAGCGGATTTACCCCGCAAGTGTATTTTTTTATGATATAATAAAATGAAATAAAAATTGATAATAGAGGTATATCGTGAGTAGATCTTCGAAGCGAGCTCGTAAGGGTAAAACAAAAATATTGATTAGTTGGGGGTTGCTAGCTATCTATGCATTACTAGCAGTCTTTTTATTGTTTTTGATTTTCAAGTATAATATGCTAGCCTTCCGATATCTCAATATAGTGGTTGCTGTCTTAATTGTAGCCTTAGCCATCTTGTGCTTCTTTTTAATTCGGTCTAAGAAAGCTAAAAATCTAACGCTGATTTTATTACTGCTTGGTGTGTTAATCAATGGAACTTCTCTCTTTGCTGTAGGGCAGTTCATTGGATTTACCAGTCGCCTGAATGCGACATCGAACTACTCACATTATTCGATGAGTATTGCGGTATTAGCAGATAGTTCAATTGATAATATCAGTCAGGTAACCAGTGTAACGGGGCCGACTGGGACGGATAAGGATAATATCCAACAGTTGATGAATGATCTTAAGGCTAGTCAAAATAAGGAATTGACAGTCGAAGAAAGCAGATCCTATCTTGCGGCCTATAAGAGCTTGTTAGCTGGCGATACAAAGGCAATCATTCTAAACAGTGTCTTTGAAAACATTATTGAATCAGAATATCCTGACTATGCTTCAAAAATTAAGAAAATCTATACCAAAGAATTAACCAAGACGGTTGAAACTCCAAAAGATGTCAAGGGTGACAGTTTCAATGTTTATATCAGTGGAATTGATACTTACGGTCCAATCAGTTCGGTTTCTCGTTCGGATGTCAATATCATTATGACAGTTAATCGTGAAACGAAAAAGATTCTCTTGACAACGACACCTCGTGATTCCTATGTTCCAATTGCAGATGGTGGTAACAACCAAAAAGATAAGTTGACCCATGCGGGGATTTATGGAGTAGATGCTTCCATTCATACCCTGGAAAATCTCTACGGTATTGACTTGAACTATTACGCTCGTTTGAATTTCACTTCTTTCTTGAAATTAATAGATCTTCTCGGTGGAGTTGATGTTCATAATGATCAAGAATTTACTGCTCATACAAATGGGAAGTTCTATCCTGTAGGGAATGTTCATCTTGACTCGGAGCAAGCTCTTAGCTTTGTACGTGAGCGTTATTCATTGGCAGATGGAGACCGAGATCGTGGTCGTAACCAGCAAAAAGTCATTGTTGCAATTCTGCAAAAGTTAACTTCGACAGAAGCTTTGAAAAATTATGACAGTATTATAAAGGGGCTACAAGATTCCGTGCAAACCAATATGCCACTTGAAACCATGATGAACCTGGCCAATGCCCAACTTGAGAGTGGTGGAACTTATAAGATTAATTCGCAAGATCTTAAAGGAACAGGGCGTATGGATTTGCCATCCTATGCCATGCCTGATAGCAACCTTTACATGATGGAGATAAGTGATAGCAGTTTAGAGTCAGTCAAGGCTGCAATCAATGATGTGATGGAAGGAAAATAAGACAAAATGATTGATATTCATTCGCATATCGTATTTAGTGTGGATGATGGTTTAAAATCTAAGCAAGAAAGCAAGGTCCTTTTGACAGAAGCCTATGGACAAGAAGTACGGATTTAAGATGTAAAATATACAATTGTATCATCTATTAAAGTTATCCATCTTGTACAATTGCTACAACAGCTTGTTAAAAAATAAAAGGAGGGGGTTATGTACGATTATCTTGTCGTTGGTGCTGGTCTTTTTGGTGCAGTTTTTGCCCATGAAGCAGCCTTAAAAGGAAAAAAAGTAAAAGTCATTGAAAAACGGGATCATATCGCGGGTAATATCTATACTCGTGAAGAGGAAGGAATTCAAGTTCATCAATATGGAGCTCATATCTTCCATACTTCTGATAAGGAGATTTGGGATTATGTAAATCAGTTTGCAGAGTTTAACCGTTACACAAACTCTCCAGTTGCAAATTATAAGGGAGAGATTTATAATCTTCCTTTTAATATGAATACCTTCAATAAACTTTGGGGAGTTGTGACGCCAGCAGAAGCACAGGCTAAGATTGATGAGCAACGTGCTGTTTTAAATGGCAAAACTCCTGAAAATTTGGAAGAACAGGCTATTTCTCTTGTAGGTACAGACATCTACGAAAAATTAATCAAAGACTATACAGAGAAACAGTGGGGCAAGCCAACTACAGAACTTCCAGCCTTTATCATTCGCCGTTTGCCAGTACGCCTGACCTACGATAACAACTATTTTAATGATACCTATCAAGGGATTCCAATTGGTGGTTACACTCAAATAGTTGAAAAAATGTTGGATCATGAAAACATTGATGTAGAAACAAATGTTGATTTCTTTGCCAATAAAGAACAATATATGAAGGACTTCCCTAAGATCGTCTTTACTGGTATGATTGATGAATTCTTTGACTATAAGTTGGGTGAACTAGAGTATCGTAGTCTTCGTTTTGAAAATGAGACCTTGGATATGGAAAATTACCAAGGAAATGCAGTTGTGAACTATACAGATGCAGAAACTCCATATACACGTATTATTGAACACAAACATTTTGAGTTTGGGAATCAAGAAAAGACTATCGTTACTAAGGAACATTCTAAAACATGGGAAAAAGGTGATGAGCCTTATTATCCAGTTAATAATGATCGTAATAATCATTTGTATAAATCATATAAAAAATTGGCTGATGAGCAAGGGAATGTTATCTTTGGTGGTCGTTTAGGACACTATCGTTATTACGATATGCACCAAGTAATTGGAGCAGCTTTACAGTGTGTAAGAAATGAGTTAGATTAAACACCTAGAACTATTACCAGTTGCTATTTAGAAATGTGATTGATAATTCCTTGACTACCTAATGTAGTTGAGGTATTTTTGATATTATTCATATTTTTGCAAACCTATTGTTTAAAAAATAATTTTCAAAAATTCAGAAAATTGTATTGACAGGAGTTGAAAAAGGGGCTATAATGAATAAAAAAATAAAGGAGAATACTATGAAAACAAGGAAAGTATTGGCTCTTGCGGGAGTAACTTTATTAGCAGCAGGTGTCTTAGCTGCCTGTGCTGGTGGTTCAGCTACTAAAAAAGGTGAGCAGACCTTTGCATTTACATACGAGACACATCCAGATAATCTCAACTATTTGACAACTGGTAAGGCAGCAACTGCCGACATTACTAGTAATGTGATTGATGGATTGCTTGAAAATGATAAATACGGGAACCTTATTCCTTCATTGGCAGAAGACTGGTCGGTTTCTAAAGATGGCTTGACTTATACTTATAAGATTCGTCAGGATGCCAAGTGGTATACATCTGAAGGGGAAGAATATGCTCCTGTTAAGGCTCAGGACTTTGTGACAGGTCTTAAATATGCAACAGATAAGAAAGCAGAAGCCCTTTACTTGGTACAGGATTCAATCAAAGGTCTGGATGCCTATGCAAAAGGTGAAATCACAGATTTTGCTCAAGTCGGGATTAAAGCGCTTGACGATCAAACAGTCCAATACACGTTGAACAAACCTGAAAGTTTTTGGAATTCTAAAACGACCATGGGTGTTCTTGCGCCAGTCAATGAAGAGTTTTTGAATTCAAAAGGGGATGATTTTGCCAAAGCTACGGATCCAGGTAGTCTCTTGTATAATGGTCCTTATTTGTTGAAATCCATTGTGACCAAATCTTCTGTTGAATTTGCGAAAAATCCTAACTACTGGGATAAAGACAATGTGCATATTGACAAAGTTAAATTGTCATTCTGGGATGGTCAAGATACTAGTAAACCTGCAGAAAACTTTAAAGATGGTAGCCTTACAGCAGCTCGTCTCTATCCAACAAGTGCAAGTTTCGCAGAGCTTGAGAAAGAGATGAAGGATAATATTGTCTATACTCAACAAGACTCTACTACGTATCTAGTGGGAACAAATATTGATCGTCAGTCCTATAAATATACTTCTAAGACTAGTGACGAACAAAAGACTTCTACTAAAAAGGCTCTCTTAAATAAGGATTTCCGCCAAGCTATTGCCTTTGGTTTTGACCGTACAGCTTATGCCTCTCAGCTAAATGGAGAAACTGGAGCAAGCAAAATCTTGCGCAATCTCTTTGTTCCACCAACATTTGTTCAAGCAGATGGGAAAAACTTTGGCGATATGGTCAAAGAAAAATTGGTGACTTATGGGGATGAATGGAAGGATGTTAATCTTGCCGATGCACAGGATGGCCTTTACAATCCAGAGAAAGCCAAGGCTGAATTTGCTAAAGCTAAATCAGCCTTACAAGCAGAAGGAGTCCAATTCCCAATTCACCTAGATATGCCTGTTGACCAAACAGCAACTACAAAAGTTCAGCGCGTGCAATCTATGAAACAATCCTTGGAAGCGACTTTAGGAACTGATAATGTCATTATTGATATTCAACAACTACAAAAAGATGAAGTAAACAATATTACATATTTTGCTGAAAATGCTGCTGGCGAAGACTGGGATTTATCAGATAATGTCGGTTGGGGTCCAGACTTTGCCGATCCATCAACTTACCTTGACATCATCAAACCATCTGTAGGAGAAAGTACTAAAACATATTTAGGATTTGACTCAGGGAAAGATAATGTAGCTGCTAAAAAAGTAGGTCTATATGACTACGAGAAATTGGTTACTGAAGCTGGTGATGAGTCTATAGATGTTGCTAAACGATATGATAAATACGCTGCAGCTCAAGCTTGGTTGACAGATAGTGCTTTGATTATTCCAACTACATCTCGTACAGGGCGTCCAATCTTGTCTAAGATGGTACCATTTACAATACCATTTGCATTGTCAGGAAACAAAGGAACAAGTGAACCACTCTTGTATAAATACCTTGAACTTCAAGACAAGGCAGTCACTGCAGATGAATACCAAAAAGCCCAAGATAAATGGATGAAAGAAAAAGAAGAGTCCAATAAAAAAGCGCAAGAAGAGCTCGCAAAACATGTGAAATAAGATAAAAAGAAGTTAGTTGTTCGCTAACTTCTTTTGGTTTATCGAAAATGAATTGGTGCCGGTCACCGCTTTTAGATATGACAGATCCTATTTTGTTGAAGAAAAAATCCTGAGCCTTTATTCTCAGGATTTTCTTTTATCTTACTGTTGTGGTTGCTGTTGAACTGGTGGATTTTGTGGCGTTGGTTGTACTGGTTGTGTTTGCTGAACAGTCTGACCAGCTTGTCCTTGATTAGGATCGGTTGCTGGAGCATTATTGGGTTGTTGACCTACCGTAGTACTTGCCTGTGTAGTTGAACTTTCAGCTGTTGAGGATTGTTGAGTAGAGGGTTCAGTCCATATTGGGCGAGCTCCATTTTTGAATACAAATTCCCCGTTTCTGAAAAGTCCGTCTGGCATCGTCCAGTCTTCTGGATGAGTATCTTCTGATAGATACGTTATCATTGAGCGATAAACTTTAGCTGCAACTAGGAAACCATCTCCAACGATAGGAGTTAAACGATTCGAATAACCTGTCCATACAGCCATAGAATACTTACGAGTATAACCAACAAACATTTCATCTGGAGCTACATAGCCAGTGTTCTTGATGTGTTTTTCAATTTCATCATCTGTGTAGTTAGAAGTACCTGTTTTACCAGCTTGCGCTAACCATGGGAGATAGGCTCCACGACCAGTTCCGTATGCCAAGACAGTTTTCATCATTTCGGTCATCATGTAAGCAGTTGTTTCTTTCATAGCTCGTGTACCAGCATCTGAAAATTCTTTTTCACTACCGTCACTGAAGACGACCTTATTGATATACATGGGTTTGTGGTAAATACCACCGTTTGCAAAAGCAGCATAGGCTGCAGCCATTTTTTCACTACTTGCTCCGTATTGTTTATTAGATTCTGTTGTATTACTTGAAATGGCGTTTGCATAGTGGATGCTTGGATAATCGATACCTAAGCCATTTAGGAAGGTTTTCGCTCTATCTAAACCAACCTTATTTAGGGTTTCAACAGCTGTGACATTGCGTGACTGTTGAAGTGCATACTGGATTGTAATATTTCCAAAGTAGCCTTTATCCCAGTTGTAGACGGGAGTATCAGTACCTGGATAGTTATAAGGAACATCATGTACTATAGTTGCAGTAGAGTCATAGACTCCATATTCTAAAGCGGGAGCATAGTCAGTGATTGGTTTCATAGTAGAACCCCAGTCACGGTTGGTTTCAACGGCTTGGTTGATTCCGAAAGATACATTACTTGATTGGTGACGGGCACCTAACTGAGCAATGACTTTACCATTTGTTACATCAACGATAGTAGAAGCTACTTGAAGTTCATCATCTGGATAAGCGACATACTCATCTGTGTTATAAACATCCCAAAGTCGCTGCTGAACATCTTTGTCGACATTAGTATAGACTTCCATACCTGTGGTAAGAAGGTTGTAACCAGTTTCTTGTTCAACTTGGTCGATTACTTCTTTGAGGTAGTTGTCCATATAAGCTGGATAACTATTGGCTGACTTCAAACTTTGGAGACCGTCAGTGACGGGAGTATTAATAGCTTTTTCATAATCTTCTGCACTAATGTATTTTTGCCCTTTCATTTCTGAAAGTACCAAGTTACGACGCTCTAGAGCAGCTTCTGGATGGGAATAAGGATCATATTGGTTTGGCGCTTGAGGCATTCCAGCCAAGAGTGCTAACTGTGGCAAGCTTAAGTCCTTCAAGTCTTTTCCATAGTAATTTTGGGCTGCGGTTTGCATTCCATAGTTACCGTTGGACATGTAGACTTTATTGATGTAATAGGTCAGGATTTCTTGCTTGGTTGCTTTTTGCTCTAGTTGAACGGCTAGCCAAGCTTCTTGAGCTTTACGTGACAAGGTTTGATCAGCAGTTGAAGTAGAAAAATAAGTCAATTTAATTAATTGTTGTGTCAAGGTTGAGGCACCTTGTAGACCTCCTCCTTGTAGATTTCTCAATGCTGCCCCCATGATACGAATAGTATCAACACCTCTATGGTCAAAGAAACGGTGGTCTTCGATAGACACAATTGCCTTGACTAAGTCAGTAGGAATTTCATTTGCTTGAGCATTTACGCGACGTTCAGATCCAAGGTCAGCAATCAGTTCGTTTTTGTTGTCATAAATCTTGCTAGAAGTTGTCGCAACTAATTTACTTTCAGATAAGGCTGGAGCCTTGTTAACAAAGTAGAGGAAGACACCACCACCTAATAGAAATAATGCGATAAATAAGGTAAGGAATGTGATTCCAATATACTTTAAGAATCGCAGAATAGTTTGTTTATTCATCTTGTTTTACCACCTAGTAAATGTTCTTTGATAATATCGAGATAGGGAATTTGAGGGAAAGCTCCTTGCTTTACTAAATATCCGTATTCTTGAATATATCCAAGTGGCATTGATTTTTGCCCCTTATCTTGATGATAAAAGCGAATCAAATCAAGTGCCGGCAACAAATAAGTTTCTTGTTGAGAGGAAAAATGAAGCAGTACGAAGCAAATGCCCTGCTGTTCTAGAACTTGTTCCATATGTTGAATCTGGTGAAGATGGAAGTTCTTCATTGGAATAGCATTCTTTTGTCGTGTTTCCTTGGCCTCAAAGTCAATGTAATGTCCTCTATACACGCCAGAGTAATCTGTTGTGGAAGCTTGTCTAAAATAGGCTTCTACAATTTTGGCTCGACTACGTTGAGGATAGTCTACTCGAACGATCTGAACAGGCGTTGGCTTTTTATGGATAACTGCCATACCATGCGTCAGATAGTAGTCGTTTGTAGCGTTGATCATCTTTTCAAAAGTCATTCCTCGATTTGCGAAATTTTTTGGTTGAGAAATGGATGTTTGGCTTTTTTTCGATGAAATTTTATGAGGATAGTTGACCATATTTCTCCTTATTGGTACAATAACATCACTCTATTATACCATAAAAATAGAAAGAAAGGTGTAAAAATGACTACAGCTTTAATTATGGGATATTCTAATTTTGACTTGGGTTTGTTTAATGAAAAAGATATCAGGTTAAAAATTATAAAGAAAGCCATTCGCCGTGATTTAGAAAGTTTAGCAGAAGAAGGGATTAAATGGCTGGTCTTTACAGGGAACTTGGGATTTGAATCTTGGGTGTTTGATGTCGCAAATGAAATGAAAGACGAATATGATTTTAGCCTAGCCACCATTTTTGATTTTGAAACGCACGGGGAAAATTGGAATGAAGGAAATCAGATGAAACTGAGTCGCTTTAAGCAGGTAGACTTTGTCAAATATGCCTATCCCAAATATGAACATACAGGGCAACTGCGTGATTACCAAAAATTTTTACTGGAAAATACTGATTTAGCTTATTTTTTCTATGACCCAGAAAATGAGACCAAATTAAAATTTATAGACAATTTGATGAAAAATCAGGAAGGTTATCGCATAAAAAGGTTAACGTTTGAAGACTTAAATGAGCTAGCAGAAAATTTTTCTGAAAAGTAAGGCTTTGACCTTGATTTTTGTTTGCCTTTTTTTATATAATAATACTATTAGAAACCGAGAATGGAGAGAGAGATGGCAAGTATTATTTTTTCAGCAAAAGATATTTTTGAGCAAGAGTTTGGACGTGAAGTTCGTGGATATAGTAAGGTTGAAGTTGATGAATTTTTGGACGATGTCATCAAGGACTATGAAACTTATGCTGCCTTAGTCAAGTCTCTCCGTCAAGAAATTGCAGAGTTGAAGGAAGAATTGTCTCGCAAACCTGAATCTGCACCGGTTCAAGCAGAACCACTTGAAATGACAGCAACAACTTCTATGACGAATTTTGATATTTTAAAACGTTTGAATCGTCTTGAGAAAGAAGTATTTGGGAAACAAATTTTGGATAACTCTGATTTATAAGAGCTTATTTGAAAAGTGCAATTTTTGGATAATCGCGTGAGGAGAATTTCTTTTCATGAGGAAAGTCCATGCTAGCACAGGCTGTGATGCCTGTAGTGTTTGTGCTAGGCGAAACCATAAGCCTAGGGACGAGAAATCGTTACGGCAGTTGAAATGGCTAAGTCTTTGGATAGGCCAGAGTAGGCTTGAAAGTGCCACAGTGACGGAGTCTTTCTGGAAACAGAGAGAGTGGAACGCGGTAAACCCCTCAAGCTAGCAACCCAAATTTTGGTCGGGGCATGGAGTACACGGAAACGAACGTAGTACTCTGACTGCTATCAGCTGTAAGCTGTTAGTGGTAGACAGATGATTATCGAAGGAAGTGGTCCTAGTCACTTCTGGAACAAAACATGGCTTATAGAAAATTGCATATAGGTTGGGGCTGAGAAAACTTTCTCAACCTCATTTTTTAAAGTGGACATATAGAAAGGTCTCATAAGACTGTAACATGAAAAAAGAATTTAATTTAATCGCTACTGCTGCAGCGGGTCTTGAGGCTGTCGTTGGTCGTGAAGTGCGAGAATTGGGCTACGATTGTCAGGTTGAAAACGGCCGTGTTCGTTTTCAAGGAGACGTGAGAGCCATTATCGAAACCAACCTCTGGCTTCGGGCAGCAGATCGTATCAAGATCATCGTAGGAACGTTCCCAGCTAAGACTTTTGAGGAGCTGTTTCAGGGAGTTTTCGCTCTAGATTGGGAAAATTATTTACCACTTGGAGCTCGATTTCCGATTTCAAAAGCCAAATGTGTGAAATCTAAACTACACAATGAACCAAGTGTACAGGCTATTTCAAAGAAGGCTGTTGTTAAAAAGTTGCAAAAACACTATGCCCGTCCAGAAGGTGTTCCTCTTATGGAGAATGGTCCTGAGTTTAAGATTGAGGTCTCTATTCTGAAAGATGTGGTAACTGTCATGATTGATACGACAGGCTCCAGTCTCTTTAAACGTGGCTATCGTACCGAAAAAGGTGGTGCTCCTATCAAGGAAAATATGGCGGCAGCCATTTTGCAACTCTCTAACTGGTATCCAGATAAGCCATTGATTGATCCAACCTGTGGTTCAGGAACTTTCTGTATCGAGGCAGTTATGATTGCCAGAAAGATGGCTCCAGGGCTTCGTCGCTCCTTTGCTTTTGAGGAATGGAACTGGATTAGCGATCGCTTGATCCAAGAAGTGCGCACAGAGGCGGCTAAGAAAGTGGATCGTGAGCTGGAACTGGATATCATGGGATGTGATATCGATGCACGTATGGTGGAAATTGCTAAGGCCAATGCTCAGGCAGCAGGGGTTGCAGGAGATATTACCTTTAAGCAGATGCGCGTGCAGGATTTGCGTTCTGATAAAATAAATGGAGTGATTATCTCTAACCCACCTTATGGTGAACGCTTGTCAGATGATGCAGGGGTTACCAAGCTTTATGCTGAGATGGGTCAAGTATTTGCTCCTCTGAAAACGTGGAGCAAGTTTATCTTAACCAGTGATGAAGCCTTTGAGACCAAGTACGGTAGTCAGGCGGATAAGAAACGTAAGTTGTACAATGGAACCCTGAAAGTTGATTTATATCAATATTTTGGTCAGCGTATTAAACGTCAGGAAGTAAAGTAGAAAGGAAAACTCATGAGCAAGAAAAGACGGAATCGTCATAAAGCAGAACACCAAGAAGCGCAATTTGATTTTGATGATGCTAAAGAGCTAACAGTTGGAGAAGCCATGCGAAAAAATGAAGAGGTGGAAGCAGGTGTGTTGCCTGGAGATTCTATCTTGGACAAGTATGTGAAACAACATAAAGATGAAATTGAGGCAGATAAGTTTGCGACTCGCCAATACAAAAAAGAGGAGTTAATCGAAACACAGAGTCTGGATGACTTGATTCAAGAGGTGCGTGAAGCTGTAGAGGAGTCAGAAGCCTATTCAGAGGAAGTTCTATCGTCTGAAGCTATCTTACCTCCACTGCCTCTGGACGATGAGGATAAAGACTGGGATCCTATAGTACTAGAGGATGAAAATTCAGCAGAAATGACTGGGGAAGTGGAAGAGGAGAAAAAACTTTCTCGTCTGGATCAAGAGGACCCAGAAAAGAAAAGTAAAAAAGGTTTTGTTTTGACCGCTTTGGCGCTCGTATCAGTGGTTATCTGTGTCAGTGCTTATTATGTCTATCGTCAAGTGACCCGTTCGACCAAGGAAATCCAGACTTCTCAATCAACTACAAATACGCAGTCAGATGTAGAAGAATTCAATAATTTATATGATGGCTTCTATACAGATAGCAATAAAACTGCTTTGAAAAATAGTCAGTTTGATAAACTGAGTCAACTTAAGACCTTGCTTGATAAGCTGGAAGGTAGTCGTGAACATACCCTTGCCAAATCTAAGTATGATAGTCTAGCAACGCAAATCAAGGCCATTCAAGATGTCAATGCACAATTTGAAAAACCAGCTATTGTGGATGGTGTCTTGGATACCAATGCTAAAGTCAAATCGGATGCTAAATTTACAGATATTAAAACTGGAAATACGGAGCTTGATAAAGTTCTAGATAAGGCTATCAGTCTTGGTAAGAGCCAGCAAACAAGTGCTTCAAGCTCAAGTTCAAGTGAAACTAGCAGCTCAAGTTCTCGTCAAGCAAGTGAAAATACTGCTAGTGAAACAAGCCCAAGTAGTTCAAATACGGCATCAACTGAAACTAGAAGTACCCGCAGTGAAGTCAATATGGGTGTATCAAGTGCAGGAGTTGCTGTTCAAAGAAGTGCGAGTCGTGTTTCTTATAACCAATCAGCTATTGATGATAGCAATAACTCTGCCTGGGATTTCGCGGATGGTGTTTTGGAACAAATTTTAGCGACTTCACGCTCACGTGGTTATATCACTGGTAACCAATATATCCTTGAGCGTGTTAATATCGTTAATGGCAATGGTTATTACAACCTCTACAAACCAGATGGAACCTATCTCTTTACCCTTAACTGTAAGACAGGATACTTTGTTGGAAATGGTTCTGGACATGCGGATGACTTGGACTACTAAGCAGTCGTTACAAAATTCTTTCTTTTCAAAAGTAAAAATGATAAAATAAAACAAATTAAACAAGAGGAGTGTCAAATGACAAAAGCTAACTTTGGTGTTGTTGGTATGGCCGTAATGGGTCGTAACCTTGCCCTTAATATTGAATCTCGTGGTTACACAGTTGCTATTTACAACCGTAGTAAAGAAAAAACTGAAGATGTAATTGCTTGCCATCCTGAAAAGAACTTTGTACCAAGCTATGACGTTGAAAGTTTTGTAAACTCAATCGAAAAACCTCGTCGTATCATGCTCATGGTTCAAGCTGGACCTGGTACAGATGCTACAATTCAAGCCCTTCTTCCACACCTTGACAAAGGTGATATCTTGATCGACGGAGGAAACACTTTCTACAAAGATACCATCCGTCGTAATGAAGAATTGGCAAACTCAGGTATCAACTTTATCGGTACTGGAGTTTCTGGTGGTGAAAAAGGTGCCCTTGAAGGTCCTTCTATCATGCCTGGTGGACAAAAAGAAGCCTACGAATTGGTTGCGGATGTTCTTGAAGAAATCTCAGCTAAAGCACCAGAAGATGGCAAACCATGTGTGACTTACATCGGTCCTGATGGAGCTGGTCACTATGTGAAGATGGTCCACAACGGTATCGAGTATGGTGACATGCAATTGATCGCAGAAAGCTATGACTTGATGCAACACTTGCTAGGCCTTTCTGCAGAAGATATGGCTGAAATCTTTACTGAGTGGAACAAGGGTGAATTGGACAGCTACTTAATCGAAATCACAGCTGATATCTTGAGCCGTAAAGACGATGAAGGTCAAGATGGACCAATCGTAGACTACATCCTTGATGCTGCAGGTAACAAGGGAACTGGTAAATGGACTAGCCAATCATCACTTGACCTTGGTGTGCCATTGTCACTAATCACTGAGTCAGTATTTGCACGTTACATTTCAACTTACAAAGAAGAACGTGTGCATGCAAGCAAGGTTCTTCCAAAACCAGCTGCCTTCAAATTTGAAGGAGACAAGGCTGAGTTGATTGAAAAAATCCGTCAAGCCCTTTACTTCTCAAAAATCATTTCATACGCACAAGGTTTTGCTCAATTGCGTGTAGCTTCTAAAGAAAATAACTGGAACTTGCCATTTGCAGACATCGCATCTATCTGGCGTGATGGCTGTATCATCCGTTCTCGTTTCTTGCAAAAGATTACAGATGCTTACAATCGTGATGCAGACCTTGCTAACCTTCTTTTGGATGAGTACTTCTTGGATGTCACTGCTAAGTACCAACAAGCAGTGCGTGATATCGTAGCTCTTGCTGTTCAAGCTGGTGTACCAGTACCAACCTTCTCAGCAGCTATTACTTACTTTGATAGCTACCGTTCAGCTGACCTTCCAGCTAACTTGATCCAAGCGCAACGTGACTACTTTGGTGCCCACACTTACCAACGTAAAGACAAAGAAGGAACATTCCACTACTCTTGGTATGACGAAAAATAAGTAGGTCTGCCATGGGGAAACGGATTTTATTACTTGAGAAAGAACGAAATCTAGCTCATTTTTTAAGTTTGGAACTCCAAAAAGAGCAATACCGAGTTGATCAGGTTGAGGAGGGGCAAGAAGCCCTCTCCATGGCTCTTCAGACAGACTATGACTTGATTTTATTGAATGCTCGTCTGGGGGATATGACAGCCCAGGATTTTGCAGACAAGCTGAGTCGAACTAAGCCAGCCTCAGTCATCATGGTCTTGGACCATCGCGAAGAATTGCAAGATCAGATTGAAACAATCCAACGCTTTGCTGTTTCTTACATCTATAAGCCGGTTATTATTGACAATTTGGTGGCTCGTATTTCAGCGATTTTCCGAGGTCGGGACTTTATCGATCAACACTGTAGTCAGATGAAGGTTCCAACGTCTTACCGCAATCTGCGTATGGATGTAGAACATCATACCGTTTATCGTGGCGAGGAGATGATTGCTCTGACGCGTCGTGAGTATGACCTTTTGGCTACTCTTATGGGAAGCAAGAAAGTTCTGACTCGTGAGCAGTTATTGGAAAGTGTCTGGAAGTATGAAAGTGCGACCGAAACAAATATCGTGGATGTCTATATCCGTTATCTACGTAGCAAGCTTGATGTAAAAGGTCAAAAAAGCTATATTAAAACCGTTCGTGGTGTCGGTTACACCATGCAAGAATAGAAAAGCAGTTGCAGTTGTGTAACTGCTTTTTATGTGATTTCTTTATATATTGACATAAAATTTTGTATTTGCTACAATCAGTTATGGAGGATACGTCTAATGAAAACAGTAAAAAAATTGATGCAAATTGCATTAGCAGTCTTTTTCTTCGGTTTGCTAGCGACAAGTGCAGTATTGGCGGATGATGCTGATTCAGAAGGTTGGAAATTTGTCCAAGAGAATGGTAGAACCTACTACAAGAAGGGTGACATCAAAGAAACGGACTGGCGAGTGATTGATGGCAAGACCTATTATTTTGATTATAATGGTGAAATGGTTGTTGGTTGGCAATACATTCCAATGCCAGTTAAAGGATATACAATTGGTCCTTACCCTAATGGCATAAGATTAGAAGGTTCCCCAATGCCAGAATGGTACTACTTTGACAAAAATGGAGTGCTACAAGAGTTTGTTGGTTGGCAACAATTAGAGCTAAAAGATTCCTTAACCGTTGGGAAAAAACATGGTGAAGGCTGGGAAGGTCCCGAAGTTCTTAAATTAGCATACTACTACTTTGATCAAGATCATTCTTTAAAGACAGGTTGGCTTTATGATCAATCTAACTGGTATTACCTAGCAAAAACAGGAAATTCTGGGAATAAGAATCTTGGTGGTGAGAAACGTTCTGGTTGGATTCAAGATGCTTCAACTTGGTACTATCTAGATTCAGAAACTGGTATCATGCAAACTGGTTGGAAGCAAATTGGCAATAAGTGGTACTACCTCCGTTCATCAGGAGCTATGACAACTGGCTGGTATCAGGAAGGCTCAACTTGGTACTATTTAGATGCTGAAAATGGCGATATGAAAACAGGCTGGCAATATCTTGGTAACAAATGGTACTATCTCCGTTCATCAGGAGCTATGGCAACTGGTTGGGTGAAAGATGGTTCAACTTGGTACTATTTAGATGCTGAAAATGGCGATATGAGAACAGGCTGGCAATATCTTGGTAACAAGTGGTACTACCTTCGTTCATCAGGAGCCATGGCGACGGGTTGGTATCAGGAAGGCTCAACTTGGTATTATTTAGACCAGTCAAATGGTGATATGAAAACTGGCTGGCAATACCTTGGTAACAAGTGGTACTATCTCCGTTCATCAGGAGCTATGGCAACTGGTTGGTATCAAGATGGTTCAACTTGGTACTACCTAAGTGCAGATAATGGAGATATGAAGACGGGTTGGTTCCAGGTTAATGGCAAATGGTACTACGCTTATAGCTCAGGTGCTTTGGCAGTGAATACGACAGTAGATGGCTATTCTGTCAACTATAATGGCGAATGGGTTCAATAATGAAAGAGGCGATTGTGAAGGAAACAATCGCTTTTTTTGTGAAAATATAATAAAATAGATAGGAGAGAATAAATACTTGTAGGAAAAAATAATACTCTTCGAAAATCAAATTCAAACCACGTCAGCGTCGCCTTACCGTACTCAAGTACAGCCTGCGGCTAGCTTCCTAGTTTGCTTTTTGATTTTCATTGAGTATGAGACGACTTTTTCGTCTAGTAAAAGGAAAATATGATAAAAAAAGTTGGTGTCGGTCAGGCACATAGTAAGATAATTTTAATAGGGGAGCATGCGGTCGTTTACGGTTATCCTGCCATTTCTCTGCCTCTTTTGGAGGTGGAGGTGACTTGTAAGGTGGTTCCTGCAGCGAGTCCTTGGCGCCTCTATGAGGAGGATACCTTGTCCATGGCAGTTTATGCTTCGCTGGAGTATTTGGATATCAAAGAAGCCTGCATTCGCTGTGAGATTGACTCGGCTATTCCTGAAAAACGGGGAATGGGTTCGTCAGCTGCTATCAGCATAGCAGCTATTCGTGCGGTTTTTGACTACTATCAGGCCGACCTGCCTCATGATGTATTGGAAATCTTGGTCAATCGGGCGGAGATGATTGCCCATATGAATCCTAGTGGTTTGGATGCTAAGACCTGTTTAAGTGACCAACTTATTCGCTTTATCAAGAACGTAGGATTTACAGAGCTTGAGATGGATCTATCTGCCTATTTGGTAATTGCTGATACGGGCGTTTATGGTCACACTCGTGAAGCCATCCAAGTGGTTCAAAGTAAGGGGAAGGATGCCCTACCGTTTTTGCATGCCTTAGGGGAATTGACTCAACAAGCAGAAGATGCGATTTCACAAAAAGATGCTGAAGGATTGGGACAAATCCTCAGTCAAGCGCATTTACATTTAAAAGAAATTGGTGTCAGTAGCCCTGAGGCGGACTCTTTGGTTGAAACGGCTCTGAGCCATGGTGCTCTGGGTTCCAAGATGAGCGGTGGTGGGCTAGGAGGCTGTATCATAGCCTTAGCAGCCGATTTGACACAAGCTCAAAAATTAGCAGAAAGATTAGAAGAGAAAGGAGCTGTTCAGACATGGATCGAGAGCCTGTAACAGTACGTTCTTACGCAAATATTGCTATTATCAAATATTGGGGAAAGAAAAAAGAAAAAGAGATGGTTCCTGCTACTAGTAGTATATCTCTGACTTTGGAAAATATGTATACAGAGACGACTTTGTCGCCGCTACCGATGGATGCTACTGCTGATGCCTTTTATATCAATGGTCAGCTACAAAATGAGGCGGAGCATGCCAAGATGAGCAAGATTATTGACCGTTACCGTCCAGCTGGTGAGGGTTTTGTTCGTATTGATACTCAAAATAATATGCCTACGGCAGCGGGCCTATCTTCAAGCTCTAGTGGTTTGTCCGCCTTGGTCAAGGCTTGTAATGCTTATTTCAAGCTTGGTTTGGATAGAAGTCAGTTAGCACAGGAGGCTAAGTTTGCCTCAGGATCTTCTTCTCGGAGTTTTTATGGACCGCTAGGTGCCTGGGATAAGGATAGTGGGGAGATTTACCCTGTAGAGACAGACTTGAAACTAGCTATGATGATGTTGGTGCTAGAGGACAAGAAAAAACCAATCTCCAGTCGTGATGGGATGAAACTTTGTGTGGAAACATCGACGACCTTTGATGACTGGGTGCGTCAGTCTGAGAAAGACTATCAGGATATGCTGGTTTATCTCAAGGAAAATGACTTTGCCAAGGTTGGGGAATTGACTGAGAAAAATGCCCTGGCTATGCACGCTACGACCAAAACAGCATCACCAGCCTTTTCTTATCTGACGGATGCATCTTATGAAGCTATGGACTTTGTCCGCCAGCTTCGTCAGCAAGGAGAAGCTTGCTACTTTACCATGGATGCTGGTCCCAATGTTAAGGTCCTTTGTCAGGAGAAAGATTTGGAGCATTTGTCAGAAATCTTCGGTCAACGTTATCGCTTGATTGTGTCAAAAACAAAGGATTTGAGCCAAGATGATTGCTGTTAAAACTTGTGGAAAACTCTATTGGGCAGGTGAATATGCTATTTTAGAGCCAGGGCAGTTAGCCTTGATAAAGGATATTCCCATCTATATGAAGGGCGAGATTGCTTTTTCTGAGAACTATCGTATCTACTCAGACATGTTTGATTTCGTAGTGGACTTGACGCCAAATCCTGCCTACAGCTTGATTCAAGAAACAATTGCTCTAGTGGAAGATTTCCTGACTTATCGAGGTCAAACTTTAAGACCTTTTTCTCTAGAAATCCGTGGCAAAATGGAACGAGAAGGCAAAAAGTTTGGTCTGGGTTCTAGCGGTAGTGTCGTTATCTTGGTGATCAAGGCCTTGTTGGCTCTATATGATATTACGGTTGATCAGGAACTCTTGTTCAAGCTGGCTAGCGCTGTCTTGCTCAAGCGAGGAGACAATGGTTCCATGGGAGACCTTGCCTGTATTGTGGCAGAGGATTTGGTTCTCTACCGGTCATTTGATCGCCAAAAGGTGGCAACTTGGTTGGAAGAAGAAAACTTGGCGACAGTTTTGGAGCATGATTGGAGCTTTTCAATTTCACACGTACAACCTGCCCTAGAATGTGATTTCCTAGTGGGCTGGACCAAGGAAGTAGCTGTGTCTAGTAACATGGTTCAGCAAATCAAGCAAAATATCAATCAGAATTTTTTAACTTCCTCAAAAGCAACGGTGACTGCTTTGGTAGAAGCTTTAGAACAAGGAAAAGCAGAAAAAATTATCGAGCAAGTAGCAGTAGCCAGTCAACTTTTAGAAGGCTTGAGCGCAGATATTTACACTCCATCGCTTAGACAGCTGAAAGAAGCCAGCCAAGATTTGCAGGCTGTTGCCAAGAGTAGCGGTGCAGGTGGTGGTGACTGTGGGATTGCCTTGAGTTTTGATGTGCAGTCAACTGAAACCTTAAAAAATCGTTGGGCCGATCTGGGGATTGAGCTCTTATACCAAGAAAGGATAGGACATGACGACAAATCGTAAGGACGAGCATATCCGCTATGCCCTTGAGCAGAAAAGTTCCTATAATAGCTTTGATGAGGTGGAGTTGATTCATTCTTCCTTGCCTCTTTACGATCTGGATGAAATCGATCTGTCGACAGAATTTGCTGGTCGAAAGTGGGATTTTCCTTTTTATATCAATGCCATGACAGGTGGAAGCGATAAGGGAAGAGAAATAAATCAAAAGCTGGCTCAGGTGGCGGAAGCCTGTGGGATTTTATTTGTAACGGGCTCTTATAGTGCGGCTCTCAAAGATCCATCAGATGCCTCTTTTTCTGTCAAGTCTAGCCATCCAAATCTCCTTCTTGGAACCAATATTGGATTAGACAAGCCTGTTGAGTTGGGACTTCGGACTGTAGAAGAGATGAATCCTCTTCTCTTGCAAGTGCATGTCAATGTTATGCAGGAATTACTCATGCCTGAGGGAGAAAGGAAGTTCAGATGCTGGCAATCGCATCTAGCAGACTATAGCAAGCAAATCCCCGTTCCTATTGTCTTAAAGGAAGTCGGCTTTGGGATGGATGTGAAGACCATCGAAAGAGCCTATGAATTGGGCGTTCGAACCTTTGACCTGTCAGGTCGTGGTGGTACCAGCTTTGCCTATATTGAAAACCGTCGCAGTGGTCAGCGTGATTATCTCAATCAATGGGGCCAGTCCACCATGCAAGCCCTTATCAATGCCCAAGACTGGAAAGACAAGGTCGAACTCTTGGTTAGTGGGGGGATTCGTAATCCGCTGGATATGATTAAGTGCTTGGTATTTGGAGCCAAGGCTGTGGGATTGTCTCGAACCGTTCTGGAATTGGTTGAAACCTATTCAGTTGAAGAAGTAATCGGCATTATCCAAGGCTGGAAAGCAGATCTACGCTTGATCATGTGTGCCCTTAATTGTGCCACCATAGCAGATTTGCAAAAAGTAGACTATCTTCTTTATGGAAAATTAAAAGAAGCAAAGGATCAGATGAAAAAGGCGTAACCACCGCCTTTTTTTCCATCCTCAGACTGAGGTGACTTTTTTGAATTGTGATAAAATAGAAGAGAGAGGATGAACCTATGAGAAAATTTAAAATCTTTTTATTTATCGAAGCCTGTCTTTTGACAGGAGCTCTGATTTTGATGGTTTCAGAGCATTTTTCGCGTTTTCTGCTGATTTTATTCCTCTTTTTGCTTTTGATTCGCTATTACACTGGTAAAGAGGGCAATAATCTTCTTTTAGTGGTGGCAACCATTCTCTTCTTTTTCATCGTCATGCTCAATCCCTTTGTGATTCTAGCTATTTTTGTTGCGGTTATCTATAGCCTCTTTCTTCTTTATCCGATGATGAACCAGGAAAAAGAGCAGACCAATTTGGTTTTTGAAGAGGTAGTAACGGTTAAGAAGGAGAAAAATCGTTGGTTTGGAAATATCCATCATTTTTCAAGCTACCAGACTTGCCAGTTTGATGATATCAATCTCTTTCGTCTCATGGGTAAGGACACTATTCATCTGGAGAGAGTTATCCTAACCAATCATGACAATGTCATTATCCTCAGAAAGATGGTAGGAACGACCAAAATCATCGTACCTGTAGATGTGGAAGTCAGTCTCAGTGTTAACTGTCTTTATGGTGATTTGAATTTTTTCAATCAGCCCAAGCGAGCCCTTCGCAATGAACACTATCATCAAGAAACAAGAGACTATCTCAAGAGTAACAAGAGTGTCAAGATTTTCTTAACCACTATGATTGGCGATGTTGAGGTGGTTAGAGGATGAAAAAACAAGCCTATGTAATGATTGCTCTCACCTCCATCCTGTTTGTCTTATTTCTGTCCCACAGCTTGCTGGACATCCTTGACTTTGACTGGTCTATTTTCTTGCATGATGTCGAAAAAACAGAAAAATTTGTCTTTTTGTTGTTGGTATTCAGCATGTCCATGACCTGTCTTTTAGCCCTGTTTTGGAGAGGTGTCGAAGAGCTTTCTTTACGAAAAATGCAGATTAATCTCAAGCGTTTGTTGGCAGGGAAAGAAGTGGTTCAGGTTGCTGATCCAGATTTGGATGCCAGTTTCAAGTCCTTGTCAGGTAAACTTAACCTTTTGACAGAAGCTATTCAAAAGGCTGAAAATCACAGCCTTTCTCGGGAAGAGGAAATCATCGAGAAAGAACGGAAGCGAATTGCTCGGGATTTGCACGATACGGTCAGTCAGGAGTTGTTTGCGGCCCACATGATTTTATCAGGTGTCAGCCAGCAGTCTTTGAAACTGGATAGAGAAAAGATGCAGATCCAGTTGCAGAGTGTCACAGCCATCCTTGAAACAGCCCAGAAGGATTTGCGGGTCTTGCTCTTGCATTTGCGACCAGTTGAACTGGAGCAGAAGAGTCTGGTTGAGGGAATTCAAATCCTCTTAAAAGAGCTTGAGGACAAGAGTGATCTTAGAGTTAGTCTTAAGCAAAATGTGACGAAATTGCCCAAGAAAATCGAGGAACATATCTTTCGCATTTTGCAGGAGTTGATTAGCAATACCCTCCGCCATGCCCAGGCCTCTTGTTTGGATGTCTATCTCTATCAGACGGATCTTGAATTGCAACTGAAGGTGGTGGACAATGGAATTGGTTTCCAGTTAGGGAACTTAGATGACTTGAGTTATGGACTACGCAATATCAAGGAGAGGGTTGAAGATATGGCAGGGACGGTTCAGTTATTGACAGCTCCCAAGCAAGGGCTGGCAGTTGATATCCGTATTCCCCTGCTCGATAAGGAATGATAAAGGAGTAAAGATGAAAATTTTACTAGTAGATGACCATGAAATGGTCCGATTGGGCTTGAAAAGCTACTTTGACCTCCAAGATGATGTAGAAGTTGTGGGCGAGGCGGCAAACGGGTCTCAAGGAATTGAGTTGGCATTGGAATTGCGTCCGGATGTTATTGTCATGGATATCGTCATGCCTGAGATGAATGGAATTGATGCGACCTTGGCCATCCTCAAAGAATGGCCTGAAGCCAAGATTTTGATTGTGAGCTCTTATTTGGACAATGAAAAAATCATGCCTGTCTTAAATGCTGGTGCTAGGGGCTATATGCTCAAGACTTCTAGTGCAGATGAATTGCTCCATGCTGTCCGTAAGGTGGCTGCTGGGGAGTTGGCCATTGAGCAAGAGGTCAGCAAGAAGGTCGAATACCACCGCAATCACATAGAACTACATGAGGACCTGACTGCGCGTGAGCGAGATGTTCTCCAACTCATCGCCAAGGGCTACGAAAATCAGCGTATCGCAGATGAACTTTTTATCTCTCTCAAGACGGTCAAGACCCATGTGTCCAACATTCTTGCCAAACTTGAAGTCAGCGACCGCACCCAGGCGGCTGTCTATGCCTTTCAGCACCACTTGGTGGGGTATGAAGACTTTTAATAGTTATGTAAAAATAATATTGGAGAAGTAGCTGAGCTTAGTATCAAAGAAGTAAGCAAGTACCTCTAGCACGATAAAATATTTTTTTCACAATGTTTTATGTTATTTGTTGACATTCATTTTATAGGGGAGTAAAATGAAGCTAAAGATAACTAAAGTAATGTAGTATTTATCAAAGGATATAAAAAATCCAAAAGGAGGTTAGAATCATGTCTCCGTAAATTATCAAAATAAGGTCACTAGAGCGTTAAGGAATTTTGAAGAAAGGATTTTTGTCATGAAAAAATATATTACTTATGCAGCTTTATTACTTACTTCAGGCGCTTTACTATCAACTACTTATGTAGTTAGAGCAGAAACTACAACGTCTACCACTAAAGTGACTACATCACAAACAACTTCACAGTATACAAGCGAAAAAGAAGCAATTGATCAACTTGTTAAAGAAGGTAAAATTAAGGTTGAAGATGCAGAACAAGTTAAGTTGGTAGGATTTTCTCCTAGAGAATTAACTCAAGTAGAAGGCGATCAAGAAAAAATAGCATTTAATCAAAATAGAGATGGTAAAGGAACCTGGATGCAAACAGATGGCCGCTGGTGGTTCAAATATACTTCAGGTGGGTATGCTAAACATTGGGAATTGTTAGATGAGAAATGGTATTATTTTGATGATCAAGGTTGGATGAAATCAAATGAGTGGATTAACCCAGATGGTAATTGGTACTATCTTTCAAATGATGGAGCTATGCTAACCGATTACAATAGAGTTAATGGAAAACCTTATTTCTTTAGATCTAACGGCGTTTTGGTAGAAAATAAAGGTCAGGCAATTGCTGAGTATGCAGAGACATTTGTAGATAAAATCCCATATGTTGGGGGTTGGGCAGACTTGAATAAGGGTGTAGATTGCTCAGGATTTACACATGCCATATATAAAAACTTTGACATTTACTTAGGAACTGATACTAGATCTCAATTTAAGCAAGGAATTGATGTAACTGGTAATGAAAAACCTGGAGATTTAATTTTCTTTAATAATCTTGAACATGTGGGAATTAATATTGGCGGTAACCAAGTGGTTCACGCAAATTATGTAAGAAAATTTGTAAACATAACTAACAATGAATACATTGGATCTATTGACGGAGCTAGACGAGTTTGGTAACAATAAAATTTAAATGTCATAAATAATTTGTTACTAATTGGAGGAAACGGCTATGAAAAAATCTAAACTACTTACACTTGGTTTGCTTGCAGGTGCTGGTCTACTATTGTCTATCAATCAAGTACAGGCTGCAGATACTTGGGTTAAAAATGGTGCTGACTGGAATCTTTCACAAGATGGCAGTTTCGCTAAAAACAAATGGGTACAAAACGCAGGTTCTTGGTACCACTTTGACGGTTCTGGTAAAATGCAGACAGGCTGGCTCAAAGATGGGAATACATGGTATTCGCTCGCAGACAGTGGCGCTATGCGTACTGGCTGGTACAAGGAAGGTAGCACCTGGTACTCACTTGCAAATAGTGGTGCTATGCGCACAGGTTGGTACAAAGAAGGGTCTACATGGTATTACCTCAAAGACAGTGGCGCTATGGCAACAGGATGGGCGACTGCAAATGGTCAATGGTCTTACTTTGAAAAATCAGGTGCTATGGTAGCAGATAGAGCTGTTCCAGCAAGCGATGGGGAAAGTTATGTCATTGGTAAGGATGGTTATATGTTAACCAAACTCCCAAGTCAGGTTGAACAAGATCCTTTTGATGATACAGTTATTACAGATATCGTTACTTTGTCTGATGGTTATGACTATCACCTTGTTCATAAGAAAGATGGAGTTGTTATCGAAAAGAATGCCTGGTATATCAAACCTATTGTTGAACGTTTTTCTTATCAAAAGATTGGCGATATAAAACGAAATACTTTAGATGCCATTACTGATAATAAAAAACCAGGGGAAGAAATTGATCCTAAAGCTGTCATAAAGAATTTCCAAAACTTACCAAATAAGTATTACTTTGGAGCAGATGGACGTAAGGTTGCGAATCTACCAGAATTCACTACTCACTTCCCTATTCAAAAAGTTGGGTCTGAACTTTATCTTAAAAACTCAAGTCCAGTTATTAGTCTAGATTCATCTGGATTGACAATTAATGACAATAAACTTTATCTAAGAGGTGCCAATGATGATAATGGTAAACTTGTAACTGGATATTTTACAATGTTTATGGACGGATTATTATCTAAAGATCACCATATTTTGGGCTATGCAGATGAATCTGGTGAAATCGTGAAGATGAAAGTTTTGCCTAATGATTTCCGTGATTATATTGAAAAAGGAATTTCCGGTTTTTATGGAGAAACTGTTAGATATGACAGTTCAACAGGAAATGTTTCTGTTGTGAAATAAACTATCTGACATAGTAAAAAGAAAAAAGCGAACAGTTTTGTTTACTAGGAAGTCATGTTCATTTCACTATAGAACAGGAGGAAATGGCTATGAAAAAATCTAAACTACTTACACTTGGTTTGCTTGCAGGTGCTGGTCTGCTTTTGTCAATCAATCAAGCACAGGCTGCAGATACTTGGGTTAAAAATGGTGCTGACTGGAATCTTTCTCAAGATGGCAGTCTCGCTAAAAACAAATGGGTACAAAATGCTGGCTCATGGTATCATTTTGACAGCACTGGTAAAATGCAGACAGGCTGGCTCAAAGAAGGCAATACTTGGTATTCACTAGCAGATAGTGGTGCTATGCGCACAGGCTGGTACAAGGAAGGCAATACCTGGTACTCACTCGCAAATAGTGGTGCCATGCGCACTGGCTGGTATAAGGAAGGTAACACCTGGTACTCATTAGCTAATAGTGGCGCTATGCGTACTGGCTGGTACAAAGAAGGCAACACATGGTACTATCTTCATTTTAGTGGTTCTATGATGACAGGTTGGGAGTGCATAAATGGTGATTGGTATTATTTTGAACAATCAGGTGCAATGGCCTCTGATAGAGTTGTAAATTCTAGTGATGGAACAGGCTATATTCTCAGCAAGGATGGACATATGTTCACTTTACAAGATAGCCCTTATAAACATGATGATATTGTTCGTTTAGGCGATGGATATGAATATCTGATTAAAGCAAAATATGATGGGAATAAATTTACTGATGTTATAGTGGCTAAAAACACTTGGTATGTCAAACCTGAGTTCAAGAAGTTTTCCGACAAATATGGGGATCATGTTGCAAATATAACCTTAGCTTTAGTGGATAATAAAGAAAAAGGACAAGAAATTGATCCTAAAGCTGTTATTCGTAATTTCCAAAATCTGCCAGGTCGATATTACTTTGGAGCAGATGGTCGTAGAGTATTACCACTTCCAGAGATGACAACTAGATCAGAAATCAAAAAAGTTGGCAATGATCTTTATCTAGAAGACCCAGGTGTACGACTTAGACTTCCGTCTACTTACTTCACAATCAATAACAATAAACTATACTATTTAGAAAATGAACAAGGTAAGCTTAAAACAGGTTACTTTGTACTGATTGATGATGGAGCAACCACTACTCACTATCACATTCTAGCCTATGCGGATCAATCCGGTGAGATTCTTAAGATGAAACGCTTGCCATCAGGAGTTAGAGATTATCTTGACAAAGAAATCGATGGTTTCTATGGTCAAAAAATTAAGATTGAATCTCCACACTCAAACGAATATTACAAAGTGGTTGTGGTTAAATAAGAAAAACGAATCGCCTAATGAGGGATGTATGGGCGATTCGTTTTTTAACTGTAATCAGCCACTACTGAATACCTTTTATAAGATTATATTTGAATTCTAAAGAAAATTAAGAAGAAACCATACTTCCAGCAGGATTGAAAAGCGCATTCATTACTTGAAAAAAGTCGCCCATTTATGTTATAATAGACTGTATTTAAAAAATTTTAAGGAGAAATGACAGAATGTCTGTATCATTTGAAAACAAAGAAACAAACCGTGGTGTCTTGACTTTCACTATCTCTCAAGACCAAATCAAACCAGAATTGGATCGTGTCTTCAACTCAGTGAAGAAATCTCTTAATGTTCCAGGTTTCCGTAAAGGTCACCTTCCACGTCCTATCTTCGACAAAAAATTTGGTGAAGAGTCACTTTACCAAGACGTTATGAACGCTCTTTTGCCAAATGCTTATGAAGCAGCTGTAAAAGAAGCTGGTCTTGAAGTGGTTGCTCAACCAAAAATTGACGTAACTTCAATGGAAAAAGGTCAAGACTGGGTTATCACTGCTGAAGTCGTTACAAAACCTGAAGTAAAATTGGGTGACTATAAAAACCTTGAAGTATCAGTTGATCTAGAAAAAGAAGTAACTGACGCTGACGTTGAAGAGCGTATCGAACGCGAACGCAACAACTTGGCTGAATTGGTTATCAAAGAAGCTGCTGCTGAAAACGGCGACACTGTTGTCATCGACTTCGTTGGTTCTATCGACGGTGTTGAATTTGACGGTGGAAAAGGTGAAAACTTCTCACTTGGACTTGGTTCAGGTCAATTCATCCCTGGTTTCGAAGACCAATTGGTAGGTCACTCAGCTGGTGAAACTGTTGATGTTATCGTAACATTCCCAGAAGACTACCAAGCAGAAGACCTTGCAGGTAAAGAAGCTAAATTCGTGACAACTATCCACGAAGTAAAAGCTAAAGAAGTTCCAGCTCTTGACGATGAGCTTGCAAAAGACATCGATGAAGAAGTTGAAACACTTGCTGAATTGAAAGAAAAATACCGCAAAGAGTTGTCTGAAGCTAAAGAAGAAGCTTACAAAGATGCCGTTGAAGGTGCAGCAATTGATAAAGCTGTAGAAAATGCTGAAATCGTAGAACTTCCAGAAGAAATGATCCACGAAGAAGTTCACCGTTCAGTAAACGAATTCCTTGGAAACTTGCAACGTCAAGGTATCAACCCTGACATGTACTTCCAAATCACTGGAACTACTCAAGAAGACCTTCATAAACAATACGAGGGAGAAGCTGAGTCACGTACTAAGACTAACCTTGTTATCGAAGCAGTTGCGAAAGCTGAAGGATTTGATGCTTCAGAAGAAGAAATCCAAAAAGAAATCGAGCAATTGGCAACAGACTACAACATGGAAGTTGCTCAAGTACAAAGCTTGCTTTCAGCTGATATGTTGAAACACGATATCACAATCAAAAAAGCTGTTGAGTTGATTACAAGCACAGCAACAGTTAAATAATCTTAATAAACAAAAATCCCACCTGACTAGGTGGGTTTTCTGATGCGCTATTTTCCAAAAATCTCTTTGAGGTCTGCGTCAGTAATCCCAATCATGGCGGGGATGCTATCCCAATTTTCTTCGGTTAGGATGTAGGATTGTTCAGAGGTACTTGATGTGGCTGTTTCAGAGACAGCTGGTTGCTTTTCTTCAACATTTTCAATTAAATCACTGAAGCGTTCAATCAGATAGGTTTTTCGGGCAGTTCCGATATGTTGAGTAGCATAGTCGAAGGCCTGTAATTCGCCTAGTAAGATAAGCTTGCTTTTGGCGCGTGTAATGGCTGTGTAGATGAGATTGCGCTCCAGCATACGCCTACTAGCACTGGTGATAGGTAGGATGACAACAGGGAACTCACTTCCCTGAGACTTATGGATACTCATGGCATAGGCCAGGCGAATCTTGTACCATTCATTACGTGGGTAAGAGACTTCATTGCCATCAAAATCAATGACAATCTCGTCTTGTTTCGACTCGGTGTATTTACCAGGAATCAGGTCTGTGATAGCTCCCAAATCTCCATTAAAGACATTGATTTCAGCATCGTTGACCAGGTGAATGACTTTATCTCCCTTACGATAGTGGCACTGGGGAGCTTCAAAACTAAGTTGATCTTTTTGTGGTGGATTGAGCAGGTCTTGCATGAGCTGATTGATAGCATCAATTCCTGCAGTCCCTCGGTACATAGGAGCCAGAACTTGGATATCACGGGCAGGAATACCATTTCTGAGGGCGGCATCTAAGATTTTTTCAATAGTAGCTGGAATATGGCCACTAGCAATTTCAAAGTAGGAACGGTCTGCTTTTTTCTGGGTGAAATCAGCTGGCAAGATCCCCTGTCGAATCTGACTAGCTAGGGTGACGATGGTTGATTCTTCGCTCTGCCGGTAAATTTTTTCCAAGCGAGTCTGAGGAATCAAAGGAATATGAAGCAGATCTGCTAGAACTTGTCCAGGACTGACAGAAGGCAACTGGTCGCTGTCGCCCACGATGAGGATTTTACTGTTAGAAGAGATGTTGGAGAAGAGTTGATTGGCCAGCCAAGTATCCACCATAGAAAATTCATCCACGATGATAAAGTCAGCATCTAGATAATCCTCCAGATGACTGGTATCATCGTCACCTGTCATTCCTAAATGACGGTGTATGGTCGCGCTAGGCAAACCTGTCAATTCATTCATGCGGCGAGCTGCTCGTCCAGTTGGAGCGGCAAGAAGAATAGGTAGGTTGCTTTTTTTCCTGAGGTCAAGTCCTTCTAAAAGAGCATAAACAGCGATGATCCCATTGATAACCGTTGTCTTACCAGTACCAGGTCCACCTGTTAGGATAAAGACCTTGTTCTGGATAGCGTCACAGATAGCTTGTTTTTGAATGCTATCATACTCAATCTCCAGATCTTCTTCGACAGTAGCAATATGTTTTTGAATGGTTTCTAAATCCAGGCTCTTCTGTTTTCCTTTTTCAAGGATACGAACCAAGTGACTGCGGATGCCTTCCTCCGCGAAAAAGAGACTATTATCAAAGATTTTGGTATCAATCTGCTGAACTTTGTCTTCTTCTATCAAGTAGGAGAGCTCTTGGGCCACTTGGCTGGGGTCCAGTTCTACGGGACGAGAAGATTCAAGGAGAGTAAGGGTTTGTTCTAACAAATCCCGTGCTTCAACATAGGTGTCTCCTGTTTCCATACAGGCTTGAAAAAGACTGTGAACTAGACCGGCGCGGAAGCGTTCAGGAGCCTGACTTTCGATGCCTAGTTCTTCCGCTAATTGGTCAGCAATGGTAAAGCCCAATCCCTTGATATCCTCAACCAGCTGGTAGGGATAATTTTCAACCACATCAAGGGTTTCTTCCTTGTAAAAGTCTTGAATTTGAAAGGCTAGTTTATTGGGAATACCGTAGTTGGCTAGTTTGGCCAAAACCATCTCCGTTCCGTAGTTGAGACGGAGAGTGGAGACGAAAGCCTCGCGATTTTTGGCAGATAGTCCTGCAATGCCTTCTAGCTTTTCTGGGTGTTGCAGAATTTCGTCAATGGTATTGTCGCCATAGGTATCCACGATTTTCTGAGCTGTCTTGAGACCAATTCCCTTGAAATGGCTACTTGAAAAGTACTTAACCAAGCCCTTGCTAGTTGGTTTTGCGCGTTCATACCTACTGATTTGCAGTTGCTCCCCATACTTGGAGTGCTGGACAATTTGTCCCCAAAAAGTATAGTCTTCTCCCTCAATCACATCAGCCATGGTGCCCGTGACAATGATTTCAAAATCATCAAAATCCTCTGCGTCCGTATCGTCGATTTCTAGGAGGAGAATACGATAAAAATTGCTGGGATTTTCAAAAATAATCCGTTCAATGGTTCCTGAAAAATAAACTTCCATAAGATTCCTTTGCATAAATAGGTGAGAGTTAATACTCTTCGAAAATCAAATTCAAACCACGTCAGTTTCGCCTTGCCGTACTCAAGTACAGCCTGCGGCTAGCTTCCTAGTTTGCTCTTTGATTTTCATTGAGTATAACTTTGTTTCTATCCTAGTTAGACTGGGTAGAGAATAATCATCTTCTTACGATAGAAGAAGAGGCTGAGATTGGTGATTCTCGGCCTCTTAGGTCTCTTAAAATGTTCCGATACGGGTGATTGGCCAGAAGCGGAATTTAGCTTCCCCTGTGATATCTTTTGCTTTAAAAGTACCTACGTGACGACTGTCACTTGAAACCAAGCGGTCGTCTCCGAGGAGAAGGTATTCTCCTTCTGGGACAGTGAAGCTAAAGTTGGTGTTGTAGTTGACATCAACTGTGAAGGCTTGGGCTTTTTCAGCGATACTTCTAAAGAAAGTTCCTTTATTTCCTTCAAATCCCTTGCCTGAGTAGGTGCTTTGGAGTTTGTCATCCTTGAAACGTTTGATATAGTCAGCTAGGTAAGGTTCATCTGTCTCTTTGTCATTGATGTAAAGTTTATCGTTTTCGTAACGGATGGTGTCGCCAGGCATTCCAATCACGCGCTTAACAATGTCCTTATTGCCATCTTCCTCGTGGGCCACCACGATATCAAAACGGTCAATAGGCAGGTGTTTGACAACAAAGAGGATTTCGCCATCCGCTAGGGTAGGATCCATGGAATGCCCTTCTACGCGGACATTACTCCAAAAAAAGATACGACTTAAAGCTAGTAATGACAGAATTAGGAGGAACAATCCCCACTCTTTTAAGAAATTTTTAAATGAATTCATAACTTACCTTTCTAAGCGTTTTTTCGCTTTTTCAGTATTTTTAAAGTGCAGTTTGGCGCAGAAATTGAGTCCCTGCATTCCATAGGCCTGTAAAATCTGGCTAGCCACCTTATCAGAAGCCGTTCCAGCTCCACTTGGAAGTTGATAGCCCAGTTCTCGTCCCAGATTTTCAAGATTTTCCAGAAAGAGATCACGCGCAATGATAGAAGAAACTGCGACAGCCAAGTATTTGCCCTCAGCCTTTTCTTCTAAGCTGATAGGATTGCTGAAACGATTGGCCTCTTTTGCCAAGTACTTGTCATAATTTTTAGCACTGGTAAAGGCATCAATCACAATTTTCTCAGGCTGAATGCCTTTTTGAAGGAGGAGATAGATAGCCTGATTATGGAGGGCTACCTTAACAGAAACAGCGTTGTAGCGTTCTCCGATGACCTCGTTGTACTTGCTTGGTGAGAGAAGCAGTGCCTGGTGCTGGATTTTTTCTTTGAGGATAGGGGCAATCTGACGGATTTTTTGGTCGGTCAGAGTTTTAGAATCCCCCACACCGAGTTTTCGCAAGAAGGCATGCTGGTCAGGTGTAACAAAGGAAGCCACAACTGCAAGCCCACCAAAGTAGGAACCATTTCCAACCTCATCTGTTCCAATTAAAGGGAAATTTTGTCCCCTGTTTTCCTCTACAACTTGATAGCCAAAGAAACTAGCATATTTCTCAGCTCCTTCCCCTTGAAGCAAGACCTTTCCAGAAGTATAGATAGAAACCGTTGCTTGAGGTAGTTTCAAAAAGTAGCGGATATAGGGATTCTTGCTGGGAGCCAGACTGGTTTGATAGTGTTCAAGAAAAGCCTGAATCTCCTTTTCACTTGGTGTGAGTGTTATACTTGCCATAGTTTCTATTGTACCATAAAAGCAGGTAAATTTGTAAAAACTGACAAAATTAGCGAATTTTGGTATAATATCGTGAGGTGAATTTTATGGCAAATCTAAATCGATTCAAATTTACATTCGGGAAAAAATCATTAACCTTGACAAGCGAGCATGATAACCTTTTTATGGAGGAAATCGCCAAGGTTGCGACAGAAAAATACCAAGCAATTAAAGAACAAATGCCTAGCGCAGATGATGAAACAATCGCTCTTTTGTTGGCAGTCAACTGTTTATCAACTCAGCTCAGCCGTGAGATTGAATTTGATGATAAGGAGCAAGAATTAGAAGAATTGCGCCACAAGCTTGTGACTTGTAAGCAAGAACAGAGCAAGATTGAGGATTCCTTATGATTTCACTCCTTCTTCTATTGGTCTTGGCTTGGGGATTTTATATCGGCTATCGGAGAGGCCTGCTCTTACAGGTTTATTACCTGATTTCAGCCATGGCATCGGCTTTTGTGGCTGGCCAGTTTTATAAGGGGCTTGGGGAGCAATTTCATTTGTTGGTCCCTTATGCAAATCCACAGGAAGGTCAGGGAACTTTCTTTTTCCCATCGGATCAACTCTTTCAGTTGGATAAGGTCTTTTACGCAGGAATCGGCTACTTGCTTGTATTTGGGATAGTCTATAGCATCGGTCGTTTGCTTGGTCTCCTCTTGCACTTACTTCCTAGTAAAAAACTGGGTGGTAAGTTGTTCCAAGTTTCAGCAGGTATCTTGTCCATGTTGGTGACCTTATTTGTCTTGCAGATGGCCTTGACAATCTTAGCGACCATTCCCATGGCAGCTATACAAAATCCTCTTGAAAAGAGTATCGTCGCAAAACACATCATCCAGAGCATACCAGTAACAACCAGTTGGCTCAAACAAATCTGGGTGACAAATTTAATCGGATAAAAAGGGCAGGAATTTTCCTAGCCCTTTGTTTACAGATTTAACTAGAATCTATCAGAATGTAAAAAGCTACCACACCTAGACATGCAAAGACAAGGAAATAAAGATGAATAAGAAAATATTAGAAACATTAGAGTTCAAT